>JAKLIM010000284.1 GCA_022709605.1 Bacteroidota bacterium
TATCCTTCGGTCACGGTGAAAGGTATTTGAGCTGTTGCACCATATGCATAATACGAAGCTGTTGCAGTGCCTACACTTGTTACGTTGCTTCCGGCTACGGCAATGGGAGCATCAATGTTTTCATATGCACCAATATCAATTGTAGAGTTTTTAATGCGGTCGTTAGCAACCACATCCCTATCACCTTCCAGCGCAACAGAATTATCCCCATTGTCGATTCCTGCAAAATTTGAAGCAGGATAATAATTCGTTAAATCAGCAAAAACATCGGTAGCAGTAGTAAACGAGACACTGTTGTTAGTAGTAAAAGTTCCAATCGACCCATTATAATAACTGTTATTTAAAGTGCCCCCTCCTGAAAGTGCCGAATTGTAGAAAATGCTGTTTTTTATTGTTGTAGTGAAGTAGGAGGACAGGTTTACACCGGCACCGGCAGGATTATCTACAAAATTGCAGTTTGAAATTGTATGCGTATTTGTACCCCCGGCAGCACTGCTGATAAATGGTTTTGTTTTAGTACCTTTAATAATACTATTTTTAATAATCACGGTTGCATTACCTGCGTTACGTGCGATTACAGCATTATGAGCAGATGTACTTTTTTCTTCACAATCGATAAACTGACAGCGATCGATAGATAAAGTAGCAGTCCCATTAAACCTGATAATTCCACGAATGTAGGCACCAGCTTTATTTACAAAGTTCTTTATAATACAATCTTCCAAAGAGAGATTTGCACTGACTGGAATATTTACAAATATACCATATTGTGAGGCATCTGGTTGTAGATTTTGGAAGGATATTCCGCTAAATACCAAACCTGCTCCGTAATCGGCAAGCACACGGACAGCTACGCTACCTGCATATTCAAAAATTGTATT
The DNA here is from genome assembly GCA_022709605.1 of Bacteroidota bacterium. GTDB lineage: Bacteria > Bacteroidota > Bacteroidia > Bacteroidales > Paludibacteraceae > Paludibacter. The sequence continues at coordinate 882 of JAKLIM010000284.1, forward strand.
TGAAGCATCGAGAACACGCTCTTCGTTAGCACCTGTATATCCACCCTGAACACTGATGTTTGTCGTCTTGGCTGTGTTTGTCAAGCTGGAAGTCATAATGTAAGTTCCTTGCATAATAGCAATAACATCGCCCGATGTATTCGCAATACTAAATGCTTTTGAGGGTGTAGCATATGCGGTTTCCCATGAAACCCCGTCCCCTGTGTCGTCACTACCACCTAATGAGGCTGGTTTAACGTAGATACTTGCTGCCTGTATCGGCAGTACGATACTCAATACCAAAAAAAATAAAGATTTTTTCATAACAAAATAGTTTTTATGATTTTTAAAACAAAATAATTCATAAACATAGAGATATGTATTCTTAAATCCTAAGCAAAAATCAAACTCAAAGCTCAAAGGAAATTCCGATATTTTAATGCTTTGCATTCTTGCTCTTGAACAAATAAAAATAATTCCTTTAAATTTATATATAATTTCCGTTGAAACTTGCCTACTGGACATCACACTACAGAACTTCTGACAGTTTAATGCCTGACAATTATTTATTTCACGATAAACTTCGAAAAGCTTTGATTGTGGCTTTTTGTGTTTGTTATTCTGAGGAAATAAATCCCTTCTGCAAAACCATTTATATACAGACTCTTATCGAACAAAGTATTCATCATTTTACCAAACACATCGAATACTTCTAATTTTACATCATTGCTTTCGCCCGGTAGGTTTACTGTAAGTACTTGTCCGTTTCGAACCGGGTTTGGAGAAACAAGATATTGATTCTCCCAATCGAAATCAGGTCTGATTCCTGTATTTAAATTCGGGAAGTTACTCATACCAAAATATCCCATATTGAATTCAGAAACCTGCACTGTGCTTCCATTTACATTGTCCCAGTCGTTTACCTCAAGTTTCACATATCTGTAGTTCACAACTGTTGGTAATTGCACTTTTACTTCTGCTACATTTGTGGCTATATCGGTGTTTGATAAAATGGTTGTGAAGATATCTGTCTCTGCATTTTTTCCGTAGAAAGAAAGCTTTTTAGCTCTGAGCATTTCAGTAGTATTGTTATAAGTGCGATGACGATATGTAAAAAATGAAATATCGTTCTGTTTTTTCATATCGATAGTAAACGATGGCAGATAGTCGGTCGGCCCTGTGACTCCACCATAAGTTTTTCCGGGTTTTATAAACACATATGCCGAACGCAAATCGTTATCGATAATATACATTGGATTGTCGCCAAAGACAGCTTCATCAACCACCCCTACAATTGAAGTTGTTATTTCCCACTCACTTCTATCGTACATAATGTCACGTCCGGTATATAAAGGCGTATTTTCATTTACAATGAATTTCAATGAACGTCCGGCATGTGGCGAAGTTGATTGGTAAGTAATTGCACGTCGGGAAGTCATGCCTGGTATCGAAATACCTAACTTAATCTGATTTCCACTATTAGATGGGTCGGATACATGTACAATTGCCTCACCATTTTCAATATTTTTAACAATCACGGCACATGGAGCATCCGCTTCCAACACTAACTGATTGGCCTGAATTCCACCTGCTTTCAGGAATACAAAACCATACACTTTCGATTTTTTGTTGTAAACAGCCTGAACAGAATCGGAGTTCGATAAAATTTCAATATCAGCTACATTGTAACTCTGCGCCTGAGTAGCATTTTGCAATTCTGGAACGATAATGTAAGCATATTTGTCTGCCACAGGCTGTACACCATGATTGATTGAAAGGCTAAACACATCCTTTGTTAGCAAATCCGACGAATAATTTTCATTTATATCGAACCAGCTTCCGGTTTGTTGTTGTGCCGAAAGGTCGATTTTTGCTTTCGCAGGGAAATAATATCCCACGCCACCATGATAAACCCAGTCAACAGTATTGTCGTGTGTGAAACTTCCGTTGCTGAATGTGCTTTGACTTCCATCAATCGACACTGTGACATCTCCTTTCTGTAATGTTTGGTTTAATGTGGTGTTAATTTGCTGAGTATTCTGCGATTTAATTTCAGAACCAAGACAAACAATTTCATCGTCGAAGAAAAACCACGATTTATTAGCCGATGTATTGATGGAGAATTCAGTATCGTTATATTTATAAACCGACACAGTGTTTGTACTATCGGAAACTCCACCCACAAAATCTGATTGCCCTGCTTTCACATAAGTAGAAAGTTGTGGTATTTCAGTTAACTCGGGACAGGTAACACCAGGAATCTTCGCCCAGTTCCACACAGGGAAAATATTATCATACTCATTACCATCCACAAACAGACCCATTGCTCCATCCGATAAAAAGTATTGTTTTTTACCTTCAAGATTATCCTTAAGATACTCATTTCGAATGGTTCGAGTTGAAACCATGCGTAAATCTGTACTGTACGAAGGTCGTTTATGTAAACTATAATCGGTGTTGTAAAAATGAGTACTTGTGGCGTTCACATTGTAAGATGCAGGCTGAGCACCGGTAAATCTTTCGTTGGCAGCATTATATACAGCAGCATTAGCCGGGTCGATGGAAGCCATGCGTGTAGCAATTTTGTTTGTACCCTGCTTCACTGTAGCGCCCGGACGAGTGGATGCACGACCAATGACATTAAAGAAAATGCTTTGTCCACGAAATGCGCTTAAATATGTATCCTTCACCAACATGCTCAGCACAGTCAGCTTTTCAGCCGAAAGTGCAAATTGTGTTCCAACGGCATACATCGCCGCTGTAGTAATACCATTCATAAACACTTCGCCGTAAGAGCCAATGTGTAGCTGACGACCATGCTGTGTATAGGAATTGTCGTACTGAATACCCTCGCTACCTGTGGTATATTCAATTGGGGAATAAATATAATCCATTGCTGTTTGCAACAAATTGCGATCGGCGGTAAGACAAGCTCTGTACATCCAGTGCAGTGCCACATCCACACGGTTTGCGCCGGCCTGAGCACCCGGATTTCCGCCTCTGTCTCTGAGTCGAACAATTGCATTGTCGAACAATGTTTGTTGTACTTTATCAGTGCCGTCAAATTGCATCAAAATCAGGAATAGTCCCATTCTTTGAGGTTCTGCTATTTCGTTCTGATACCAGTTGGTCGATGACGGAGCCTGTGATTGCCAATATTGCAACATAAGATCTAATTTCGTTTTCAGAGCCGCATCTCCAACCATTGAACTTCCTGAGTAAGTATAAGCCAGTGCCATTTCTATCATTCTGTTCAGATGCACTAAAGGATCCCAGTTGGTTCTGTCGGTTGATGCATAATTTACATCGGGGAACGAACCATTGGGCTGAAGTTGTGTCAAATAACCATTTACATTGCTTTCGAGACTTGCCACATTCGACACCCTGTCGGCAAATGCCTCGTTTACAATACGCTGCATAAATACATCAAAAACCGGAGTTTCTTCCACCACTACCTGACAAGTGGCAGTCAGTGAACTATTGGATGTGGCTGTAGCTGTAATAATAGCTGTACCGGCACCCACTGCTTTTATCTGCCCTTCGGCTGTAATGATGGCTACATCTGTATCCGACGATTGCAGAGTGACATTTCTATTTTCGACAAAAAGCGGAGAAAATCTCACATTCATATCTTTCGCTTCGTTTAGTGTTAGATAATGAATAGGAATATCGAATGAAATTGAAGTGGCAGGAACTCCTTCTCCACGACTCACTACAGACATATTGTAAGAATTAGGGCTTGAGTATTCTCCCTGTAACCACAGCAAATCAACTTGTCGGTTAAGAGGTGAATTTACAACCTGAATTGGCCTGATATTTACTAAACCAGATGCAGTTTCATTGGTAATTACTTCTGATTCTGTCCATGTCTCGCCTTCATCGGCAGTTTCATATTTAAAGAGTCCAAAAGTTCCGCCACTTAGTTTTTTTGAGAGATATAAAACTAAAGGATTTGAAGCATCGAAGCACGCACCTCCTACCTGATACGAATTTGCAAAGAATGTTCTTCCACCCACTGCTGTATATTGACTAATGGGCAAACCATCACCGGCACTTGCAATAGTAAAGCTATTCCATTGTGTTCCGTCCCATTTGGCAATTTTATAAGTATGGTTTGAACTTGAGCCGGGATTTGTAGTTGCATTTACGTTTTCGCCGTTAAAAGCATCGTACAGTATGACCGGTTTATTGTCAATCAGAGTAATATCGTAAGCAATGGCTTTGTCGGTAGCCTGAGTAGTGGTATAAACCACATCGGCAGGAGTAGCATACGACAGGGTTGAATTTGTTCCATCGGCCTT
>JAKLIM010000285.1 GCA_022709605.1 Bacteroidota bacterium
TTGCTTTTTTAGATTAGTAGAATCGAAAAGGATGGAAATTTGTTTTTCGGCTGTTTCAAGTCCGATAATTTCTTTTCCTTTTTCGTTTCCAATGAACTGAAAAAATGAATCAAGCTGATAATCACCTTTGTACCCCAATATTTTTTTGTAAACTTCAGTCCGGTAAATATTCAAAATCAAATTGGGTTGCATAACCGAAAGATCTTTTAATCCAATTTTCAAAACGTCTTTCAGCTCGGTATCAACAATTTTATAATTTTCTTCAGATATCAGTTTATCAATTGTTACACCTTGAGGCATAATTGCCGCATTGTATAATTTCTTCTTGTTGTCGATACTATTCAAAGTCATTTCGCCAACAATCGTGTTGCAATTATTGAAGCATTTAAAAATTTTTGGAATACTATCGGCAAATCCGGCATCTACATAATGGTCAGTACCAAATAAATAAGAAGAGCTTTTCAGATTTTTGCCGGTAATTTTCCAGAGCAATTGTGCCTGAACCGAAGTTAAACTGAGGAGTAAAAAAAATAGCAAAAATTTCTTTGTCATGTGTAGAATATTAATTTCTTTCAAAGATAAATATTTTTTTTGCAAACAATCTTTTCACTAAAAGTATTAGCAATGATTTATAAAACTTTAAATTTCAGGGTCAGTCATTTTTATTTCGTTATAAAATTTAAAAAAAATATTTACACGATTATAATTTGAATTGTACTGATAATACAATATTTATTGAGATTGTTCTTTAAACTATGCTCTTTGTTCTAAATAATAATTATATTTGCATAGAAAAAAACAATAATCAGTATGACCTTACAACAATTAGAATACATAGTAGCGTTGGACAAAACACGTCATTTTGTGCGAGCCGCCGAAATGTGTAATGTAACGCAGCCAACCCTGAGTGCAATGATCCAGAAACTGGAAGATGAATTGGATTGTCAGATTTTCGATCGATCATCACATCCGATTATGCCCACCGAAATCGGGCGATTAATTATAAAACAAGCTCATGTTATTTTGTTCAATGCCAATCAGTTGAAAGAGAATGTAGAAGTGCATAAAGGTTCAATGGGTGGCAATCTGAATCTTGCCATGATTCCTACTGTAGCGCCTTATTTGCTGCCGGGTTTTATTTCTATATTTCGTGAAAATTATTCCGATATTGTATTAAAAATTTCGGAAATGCGGACCGAAACCATAATTCAAAAACTTCTCACAGCCGAAATTGATATGGCCATTCTATCCACACCGCTCGAAAATCCTCAAATTCTTGAAGTGCCACTTTATTACGAAAAATTCGAAGCGTATATTTCGCCCAACGAAGCGATTTATCAACTGAAAGAAATTTCGCCTTCCGAAATGCCTTTGGAACATCTTTGGGTGCTCGAAGAAGGGCATTGTCTTCGTAATCAGGTTTTTAACTTTTGCGATAACCGTGTACATTCCACCACTTATGAAGCGGGTAGCATTGATACGCTCGTTAAAATAGTAGATATAAACGGTGGTTATACGGTAATTCCCGAATTGCATATCGATCTATTGAGTAATGTGCAGAAAAAGAATCTGCGGAATATTGTGAAACCCGAAACCACACGCGAAATTTCGCTCGTTATTCGTCAGGATTACGTTCGCGAGGGATTAATGAATGCCGTGGCCGACACCGTGAAACAAATAATTCCGGTGCACATGCTTGATGCCCGATTAAAGAAATTTGCTATAAAACTTTAGTAATAAAGACAATAAGATCGATTCCAATTTTAGAAAGGCAGTCAGGAAAAAATTTATTTTTCCGCTTGCGCTGATTTTTCTCATACTTGTGATCGGTTATTTCGGATTTATTTACCTCGAAGGTTACAGTCCGCTCGAATCGGTTTACATGATTTTGACAACCTTTTTGATGATTGGATACGGCGAAATACAACCCTTATCGGAAACGGGAAGAATATTTAATCTGGCGCTGATCATCTCCGGTTTTTCGGTAGGTTTATATGCCATCGGAAAATTATCTACTTTTTTTATTGAAGGCGAATTTTCAAAACTTTTAAAAATCAGAAAGATGAATAAACAATTGAGCAATCTGAAGGATCATTACATTGTTTGTGGTTACGGTAAAACGGGCAAAATAGTAATAGATGAATTGTTGAAACAACGATTAAAAGTGGTATTGATAGAAGGTGATTTGGAACGAATTGAAAAATTGAAGGAGTTGTACGATGAAAATCTGATTCACATTGCAGGCGATGCCACTCACGACGAAATATTGATACATGCCCGAATTGAACAAGCTAAATGTCTGATTTCGGTGCTTGTAACTGATGCCGAAAACTTGTTTGTGACCCTCAGCGCAAAGGACCTAAACAAAAATTTAAAAGTTATTACCCGCGTGGATGAAGCAAATTCCACCTTGAAATTTAAAAAAGCCGGTGCCGATTATATTATTTCACCCATCGAAATAGCCTCGGAGCGCATCATTTCGATAGCAACAACCGGAAGTGATTTCTTCGATTTTGCAAAATTTGCCGAAACCAACGACGAATTCGGCAGTTATAAATTTGGATTGGTTCAGATTAATGCAGGCAGCGATCTGGTAAGTAAAACCTACCGCGAAGCAAATATCCCACGGCGTACCCATTTAGTCGTGATCGGTTTTTATTCGTTAACTAACGAATTGCAAGTCAACCCAAAGGCGGATAATAAAATTGCTCTTGGCGATCGATTGCTGGTATTTGGAAAGGAAGAAGAAATTAATTTGCTGAAAGAATTGGCTAAAAATTAAAATTAAAGTCCGGTTTCTAACCAGATTATTGCAACAATTGGTTTTTTGAGAATATTTTTGAGATAAAATATTGAAAGCATCTGTTTTTTTTTGTAATTTAAAACAATTTATTTATTAATTTGTTAATTAATAGGACATAGAATCCCTCTCGTTATGCATTGCTCTTAAAATATTTAATCTTTTAAAAAGTGCATTCCATGAAAAACCATTTCAAATTAATTTCATTTATCATCCTTCAGTTCATCATTATTTGTGGAATGAACGCTCAAAATGGATGGTATTTTCAGAATCCCAAATCAGAAGGTAAGGTTTTGAGATCATGTAGTTTCGCAGATGATAAACAGGGTGTGGCCGTAGGAATGAACGGTACTATTATTAAAACAAACAGTGGAGGAGTTGATTGGAAAAAAATTGCATGTCCTACAAATGAAGATTTGTTTGGAGTCAGTTTTATTGATTTACACAAGGTAATTGCTGTAGGTAGTAAAGGAACTATCTTAAAATCGAACGATGGAGGTGACAACTGGTTTGTATATTCTGAGAAAACGTATCCGGATTTGTTAGCTGTTGATTTTCTTAATTCTAGTTTTGGAATTCTAGTTGGGAAAAGAGGAAAAATTTTAACTACAATTGATAGTGGGGCAAACTGGATATCTCAAAGCAGTGAAACTGTAAGCAGTCTTAATGCTGTATGTATTATTGATGAAAATATTATAAGTGCTGTTGGAAATGATGGAATAATACTACGAAGTTCTGATGCCGGAAAAACGTGGAGTTCTCAGACAAGCCCCATAAATCAGCAATTTTGTAGTGTATCATTTATTAATGCAAATATTGGTGTTATTGTTGGTTTCAACGGTTGCATACTAAATACTTCGGATGGTGGTAATACATGGAACATAACTCCACAACTTAATAACAATGAAATTCAATGTGTCAGGTTTTTTGATAAAAACAAATTCATTGCTGTTGGAACCGGAGGAGGTTTAATATTGCTGTCGTCTGATTCGGGGCAAACGTGGGAACCGCCGGAGATGACGTACTATTCTTCAACATTTTATGATGTATGTGTGTTAAATGATTCTACAGCCATAGCATTGGGATATGGAATTTTGAAGACCTCTGATAAGGGAAATACCTGGCAAGAACAGTCGGGTGGAATTGATACTCAATTTTATGGAGTTTGCTTCACCGATAAAAACACTGGAACTGCAGTTGGATCGCTTGGAGGTATTTATAGAACGATCGATGCCGGTGAAACCTGGGTTCAACAACATCACGGTGGTCCTACTTTATTATCTGTGGATTTTGCAGATGCAAATAACGGATTTGCTACCGGTTATGAAGCACAGATATTTAAGACTTCGGACGGTGGTCAACATTGGGTAAAACAATTCCAAAATGGATTCTATTTATGGTTTCATGCTCTTTCTGTAACTGATGCTAATCATGCAACAGCAGTAGGGCAGGGTGGTAGAATACTCAGAACTACTGATGGAGGAGAAAACTGGAATCTTCAGAATGAAAATACTGAATTTAATCTTTATGGTGTTGATTTTATTGATAATAATATCGGTTTTGCAGTAGGGACTTCCGGAAAAATTCTTCATACTACAAATGCCGGAAACCACTGGGAGTCTCGTACAATCGGAGATTCATTTACTGATTTTTATTCAGTTTCATTTATTGATTTAAATAATGGTTTGGTTGTAGGGAACGATATGGATTCAATACTGATACTGAAAACTACAGATGGGGGAATTAACTGGAAAAAGATACACAACAATATTACGGAAAGTTTGTATGATGTACAATTTGTTAGTTCAACCATTGCCTACACCGTTGGAAATAGAGGAATAATTTATAAATCAAATGATGGTGGATTGAATTGGGTAAAACAAGATAGTGCCAGAACTTCGGGTTTGCATTCGGTTTCGTTTTTTGATGAATTTAATGGAACTGCTGTGGGCGAAGATGGAGTAATCCTTCACACAACTGACGGTGGAGGTTCATATCTTGGTATTGATGATTTAAATTTAGTTTCATCTGATTTAATCGTTTCCCAGAACTATCCCAATCCATTTAATGATATCACTACCGTATCGTGGCAACAATCACAAAGTGCAACAGTAATTTTAAGAGTTACTGATCTTACCGGTCGCGAAGTAAAAACTCTTTTGAATTGTTATCAGGAATCAGGTAAACATACCATCAGTTTTGATGCATCAGGTTTACAAGTTGGCACTTACTTTTTAACCATTCAAATGAATAAACAATCAGTTACTAAAAAATTAATTTTGAGCAGATAATATTTTG
>JAKLIM010000286.1 GCA_022709605.1 Bacteroidota bacterium
TTAAAAACTCTCAAAGGTTCAACTGAATTTTTTGAGAGTTTTATTTTTTATCAATTACTTTGTTGCATTAAATTTTAAGAATGAACAGATATGAAAAAGTTGAAAATAGTTATAGTTGGACTTGGTGGCGTGGGTGGATATTACGGTGGATTGTTATCAAAAAAATATGCTGATCATCCGGATGTGGAAATCTATTTTGTGGCACGCGGTGCACATCTTAAAAAAGTGCAAAAAGACGGTTTGACAGTAATTACAGAAAATGGCACCTTCGTTACACGACCAACCTTAGCAACAGACAATGTGCTTGAAATTGGGAAAGCCGATTATGTTATTTTAACCACAAAAAGTTATGATATTACATCTACCATTGAGCAGATAAATCCTTGTCTGAAAGAAGATACAGTAATTTTACCATTGCTTAATGGAGCTGATATAAGTCATAAAATCAGAAAATTATTACCAGAAATTGAGGTCTGGAATGGCTGCGTTTATATTGTTGGACGACTGAACGAACCGGGTGTGGTTGAAAGTTCGGGTGGCGTACACGATTTATTTTTCGGACATGAAAACCGTACTTCTGAACGATTACTTTGGATGGAAAAAATAATGAAAGATGCCGGAATCAAGGCCGTTTTTAGCGAAAATATCCGAATGATAATCTGGCGTAAATTTATTTTCATTTCGTCAACGGCCTCTCTTACATCTTATTATAATGTAGGTTTCCGCGATGTGCTGACCGATGAAAATCGCAAAGCAATGACAATTGCTATTTTAAAAGAAGTAGCAGCAGTGGCTGCAGCAGAAGGGATTACTTTTGAAACAGACATTATTGAAACAACCATTCGTCACATCGAAAAATTACCATTTGGAACAACTTCCTCAATGCACACGGATTTTCAGGCCGGTAGAAATACAGAATTAAACACGCTTACCGAAATTGTAATTGAATTAGGGAAAAAGCACGGAGTACCAACACCAATGTATGAAATGGTGTTTGAAGCTTTAAAATCGTAAGGTTTTGCTTTAAGTGTAAAAAATAATAAAAGAAGAATAATTGAACCTGCCTACCGCAGGCAGGTTCAATTATTCTTCTTTTATTTAAATATGATTATCCGCATAAAGTCTTATAATGGGAATTTGAGTTGGGTCTCGCGCCTACCTGCTGTAGGCAGGATTTTTAATCGCGGTTTTAAAAAATCCGCGATTAAAAATCACGAGACCCACTTCATTTTACTTTAATTCTGCGTATAAAAACAGTAGGTTGTTTTGCTGATAATAATATTTTTTAAAATATATAAGTCAATATTTCAAACATTTAAAACTTGTATAATGCTTAATCTATTTTACATTATTACATTTCTCCATTTTACATTTCTCAATTTACTACACCATCAATTTTTTATACCTGATTCGTTTCGGACCTTCATCGCCTAAACGCATTTTCTTGTTTTCTTCGTATTCAGAATATGATCCTTCAAAAACAAACACTTCGGAGTTGCCTTCGAATGCAATAATATGCGTGCAGATACGATCTAAAAACCAGCGGTCGTGAGAAATAACCACTGCACAACCGGCAAATCCTTCGAGACCTTCTTCCAATGCCCGGAGTGTATTCACATCAATATCATTGGTTGGCTCATCGAGCAACAATACGTTAGCTTCCGATTTCAATGTCAATGCTAAATGCAGACGATTTCGTTCGCCACCCGAAAGCACACCGCAAAGTTTTTCCTGATCGCCACCGGCAAAATTGAACCGCGAAAGAAAAGCACGGGCATTAATTTCTCTGCCACCCACACGAATAAAGTCGGTGCCGCCCGAAATTACCTGATAAACAGATTTTTCAGGATCAATATCGGTATGACTTTGATCTACATAACCAATTTTCACGGTTTCGCCAACCTCAAAAGTTCCTTTATCGGCATGTTCCAAACCCATCATCATGCGGAAAAGAGTCGTTTTACCGGCACCGTTTGGTCCGATAATGCCAACAATTCCATTGGGTGGTAACATAAAATTCAGATTATCAAACAATAATTTTTCGCCAAAGGCTTTTGAAACATTTATGGCTTCAACCACTTTATTTCCCAAACGTGGTCCGTTGGGAATAAATATTTCAAGTTTTTCCTCTTTTTCTTTTTGATCTTCGTTAATTAATCGGTCGTAAGCTTCCAAACGGGCTTTACCTTTGGCATGACGAGCTTTGGGAGCCATACGAACCCATTCCAACTCGCGTTCAAGGGTTTTGCGACGCTTGCTGGCTTGTTTTTCTTCGCCGGCCATCCGGGCTGTTTTCTGTTCGAGCCACGATGTATAATTTCCTTTCCACGGAATACCTTCACCACGGTCGAGTTCGAGAATCCAACCGGAAACATTATCTAAGAAATAACGGTCGTGCGTAATGGCAATCACCGTTCCTGCATATTGTTGCAAGTGATGTTCCAACCATTCCACCGATTCAGCATCGAGGTGATTGGTAGGCTCATCGAGCAACAAAATATCAGGATTTCGAAGCAATAAGCGGCACAAAGCCACGCGGCGCTTCTCACCTCCCGACAAATTCTCAACCATCCAATCTTCAGGTGGACAGCGAAGTGCATCCATCGCGCGATCAAGCTTATTATCTAAATTCCAGGCATCTGCATGGTCCAGTAATTCCTGCAATTCACCCTGACGAGCAATCAATTTATCGAAATCGGCATCCGGTTCAGCAAATTGTTCATTGATATGATCGTATTCGGCAATCATATCCACAATTTCCTGCACGCCTTCCTGTACAATTTCTTTTACCGTTTTGGTCGGATCAAGTTTTGGATCCTGTTCCAGGTAACCCACTGAATATCCGGGTGAGAAAACTACTTCACCATCAAACGATTTTTCGACACCGGCAATAATTTTTAATAAGGTTGATTTACCCGAGCCGTTCAAACCAATGATTCCGATTTTAGCTCCGTAAAAAAACGAAAGGTAAATGTTGTTCAATACTTTTTTTTGAGGTGGAAAAGTTTTACTTACACCCACCATCGAGAAAATTACTTTTTTATCGTCAGCCATAAAGAAATTTACTATTTTATCAGTTACTATTTACTATTTTTTTGAAGAATGCAAAGATACAAAGAAAGAGGGAATTCGGAAATCTGAAAATGAAGAAATTTGGTATAAAAGATGAAAGGAGATTGTTACGAAATTAAGCAACTTTTATTTTGAAAAAAAGCCTGTAACTCATTAAAAAAAAGTTACAGGCTAAACGGTGTGGAATCATTAAAGAGAAAAATGTTTAGAATAATTTCCAGGCCAATGAAACTACAAAAGTACTTGAAGGATCAAATTTAACGTTCTCTATTTTAGTTTCATACATATCACCAATCAGATTGTATTGCAAATCCAACGCAAACATAAGCACATCAACTCCGGCGCCAAGTTCAAATCCAAGGTTTGCTTTTTTAACATCCGAAATAAATTCGCCCACATCCGAAACTCTGGGTGTAGAACCGGCATCGAACCGGAGTTTGGGACCCGCAAAAGCTCTGATATTAGCAATTCTGAGATCGAGTAATTTAATACCAAAAAGTATTGGTACGTCGATGGTTTTTATTTCAGCAAATTTATCGGGTGTAATTTCGTTATTAACCAAATCGTCTAAAGTAATTTCATATTGCTTTTTTTCGAGCGAATATAAAATCGACGGTTCAATATAAAATTTCTTCTTGATAAACCGGGCAAATGCTCCCATGTGAAAATTATTCCAAACCTCATGTTGAACAGAATTCAGATTGTATGACCCATCGAAAACCGTTCCGAAATTATTGGCGGATAATGAAGAATTGTATCCGGCTTTAATGCCAAAATTAAATTGAGCAGATACAGAAGTAAAGGAAAGCAGAATTACTGCTACAAATAGGGTACGTTTCATTATTCTTTTTCTTTAAGTAAAATTAAACACTTTAATTCAGTGTAAAGCTAATGTTTAGAATAAAACATGCCTATGAGCTATAAATTAACTGCGCAAAGTTAGAAATATTATTAAATTAATAGCAAAAAAAATAAACATATTTTGCAATATTCTTCAAAGGCAATTAAAATTAATATCTTTGCAAATGTTTTATTTCAAATTATTACAGTTTAAATTCATTTTCAATTTAAACATTTCAAATTGAAATAATTAGTACAAGAATTGAACCAAATAAAAGTTTTCTGAATAATGAAACGTGCTATTTTTCCCGGAACTTTCGACCCCTTTACAATCGGTCATTACAGCATTGTGAATCGTGGATTGGAGTTATTTGACGAGATTGTGATTGGAATTGGGTCTAATCAATCGAAAAAAACACTGTTTTCAGTTGAAAAACGTATGGAAATGATCAGACAAGCATTTGAAAATGAACCGCGTGTAAAAATTGAATCGTACAACAGCCTCACCGTTGATTTTGCCGAAAAAGTAAATGCACGGTTTATTTTAAGGGGATTACGATCGGTTGGCGATTTTGAGTACGAACGAACCATTGGTGATACAAATCATATACTCACAGGAATTGAAACGGTAATTCTCTGTACGTATAGTACTTACGCGCACATTTCATCAACGGTAGCGCGCGATTTGATATCGTATGGAAAAGACATTACCGGGTTTTTGCCTCCAAACGTGAAATTGTAAAAACTTTTAAACGGTTACATTTCGACAATCAATTAGTTCGTTTTTTGAAAACTAAATATTATTATAAAAATTAAAAAAAAGAATTCATTCAATATTTATGAAAAGATTAAACTGTTTGATAATTATATCTTTAGTCGTTTTTTCGAGTGCTAATGCAATTCCTGATAACAGCAAACGCACATTTAAAATCAGTAAAAACCTTTCGATTTTCAACTCCATTTTCCGCGAGCTCGATTTATTTTATGTAGATACACTCAGCTACGATAAAATGATGAAATCGACCATTGAAGACATGTTGGAAAAGCTCGATCCATACACGGTTTATTTGCCTGAAGAAGAAACAGAT
>JAKLIM010000287.1 GCA_022709605.1 Bacteroidota bacterium
CGTCATAGTAAGTGGTATGGCTTATGGAATTGACATTACTGCCCATAAAACTGCCCTTGACTGCAATTTGCCAACCATAGGCGTTTTGGGGCACGGTCTCGACCGTATTTATCCGGCCACGCACCGGTCATCGGCAGTTAAAATGCTCGAAAGCGGCGCATTGGTAACTGAATATCTGAGTAAAACAAACCCTGACCGTCAGAATTTTGTGAGCCGTAACCGCATCATTGCCGGATTGTGCGATGCCATAGTTGTTGTTGAATCGGCCAACCGTGGTGGTGCACTCATTACTGCCGAAATGGCCAACGATTACAACCGCGATGTTTTTGCATTTCCCGGTCGGATAACTGACGAGTGGTCGGCAGGATGTAATGCCCTGATTAAAAACAACAAAGCATCGTTGATTGAATCAGCCAACGATATAATGAAGGCTATGAATTGGGAAAATACAAATTCAGACATTCAAAAAAATATACAAACTTCACTATTTGTGGATTTGTCGGATGCTGAACAGAATATTGTAACCTTCCTTCGGCAATTTCCGGATGGAATTCAGATGAACGAGTTGGCTATACAATTGGAACATCCGGTCAGTAAAATTTCGGCGCTCCTGCTCGAAATGGAATTCAAAGGAATTGTGAAATGCCTACCCGGAAACGTGTATCGGATTGTGAAATAGAACAAAGAACAAAGAGCAAAGAGCAAAGAGCAAAGAGTAAAGACAGAAAAGATTAAGACTATTGAGATGTATAGTAAAGAGGAATTAAAAATGTTGAAAACAGAATTCTGGGAAGGATTCGGATTATACTGTGGAATGATTCCGGCCTTAAACCGCCGAAAAAGCAAGTTTATGCTTTACAATACCAAGCTAAAAGGCGTGGAATTAAAATTCGATGCTACCCGTAGTGGAGCGTATGTAATTCTCGAAATTAATCATTCGGATATCAACCGCCGAATAGAACTTTACGATAAGTTTGAGCAATGTAAGTCAATGATGGAAAAAGATTTTCCCGACGGGTTAATCTGGAAATTCGAATACATAAGAGAATGTGGGACAGAAGTTTCGAGAATCTACACGCACAAGCCTGACATCGACATACATCGCCGCATACACTGGATTGGTTTTTATAAATTTATGTCCGAAGAAATGCTAAAACTCGAAAAAGCTTTCAGAAAAGTAAAAGAGCTCATTGAATAAACAAACAATGAGCTCTTTAACCACAACCCCGATAGTTCCCGAAATCTCTGGGCAAACCTTTCAAACCCTTCAAACCCTCAAACTTTTCAAACCCTTCAAACTTTTCAAACCCTTCAAACCCGATAACTATCGGGACAAATTCTCAATATCGCACCATTGAGCGTCTCGAACTTAAATTCTTCAGGTAATGATGAAAATGAGAAGTAGAATTAAAGCCGTACTTTTCGGATATTTCGGATAAATTCAGCTCATTTTTGGTCAATTCAATTTCAATATGCTTCGATTTTTCAATCAGAATCCAATGTTTAGGTGAATCGTTAAATTCCTCTTTAAAACGTCGCGTAAAAGTTTTCAGGTTCATGTTGCAAATCCCGGCCAACTCCTGCACCGATTTTACATGCAGATAATTTTCTTTTACCAATACATATAACTCACTAAAAGATTTCATTACCGGATGAAAGAAATAAGCCGATTCTTCTTTTAAATAAAAACCGCGCATCAGAAACAACCACTCACTTTCCTTAATATCATGCAAATGACTACAATACATTTTATTTGATAAGTAAAGTTTCATGCCGTCGAGAAAAGATTCGATGGGTTTTTTTATGGGCAAAACTCTTATTTTATCCGTCGAAGGTAAAGTATATCTCGACAAAGCCATCAGCGAATATTTATCACACAAAATAGCCGGTTTATCAAAAATGAGCATAGTAAAAACCGAATCTTCAATAGCAATACAATCGTATGAGATATAATTAGTTAACAAGCAAATGTGATGACTGTATATTGTTTTGCTTTCAGTGGCGTGATCTGTTAAAAAAATCGAACCCTTTTCTAAAAAAATTACTGCAAAATCTTTTTTCTGATTCAGGTGTAAAATTTCATTCTTCGCCAAGGTACGTAATGTAAATCCGCTTTGAAAATCCGAAATGTAATGTTTACATGATGTGTGCTCATGTACGTAAAGAAGTTCCATAAATTTAGATTTTTTAGTTCATTATTGTTTTTTTCGATTCGATGCAAAATTTGGGTCTGGTTCAATTTTATTTTTTTTCAATCGTACTTCAAATGTGAATGGAAAACGACTACATTTTTATTTTTGCTTTTTATCAAAAAAAAAATCAAAAATCGGCACTTGATGCGAAATTTATTTTACAAATAATATTTTGCTTTCGATGAATTTACGATTTTCCTCACCATCTATGAGCGACCGTCCAGAAATCAAAAATGATAATTATAACTGTTGATTACTTATACTTTACGTAATTTTAAGTGACCGGATTCAACCCTTAATTTTAATACGATTTTGGTGAATTCTACAGCTTTTTAGTCAAGTATTTTTGATTGCTAAAAAACGTTGCAAAAAATATTCCAAATTTACTTTTACCTTTTATTTCAAAAAGTACTTAAAATTAAATTGTACCAAAAACCCAAATTTCGACTACATAAAAGTTTGGTTTTTTACTTTTATAAATAAATTTAAAGTGGGTGTGTTGGGCAAATCAAATCTGCATGTGGCTGAAATAATAGAGGAATTTTATTAAACAGAGGAGTCAGATACCAAGTTTTGCTGTTTTTAATCAGATCAACCAATATTTTTTATTTTAAAAAGAGAATTCAGAGTCCTATTTACCTCTTTGTTTATAGACAGATTTTCGGGAAAACCCTTTAAAATATTTGGATTTGGAATTATTTTTCTTTTACTACCTAAAAACATTCAACTTTAATATTCAAAAAACTAACTTATTATGTAGTTTTCTCAAAAAAACCGAAAATCGTAGAAAAAACAATATTTATCAATTATAAATAGGTGTAACAGTACCAATAACTCAATATTTGTATCTGAATATAGCTTCATGTTAATTTAATCAATCGAATTACCATACTTTTATGTAGTATTTTACTCTAAGTGGCTAGTTTTAATTACATTAAAAAGTTTGGAAAATAGAAATAAATACTTTTCCTTTGTGTGTTCAATCATAATATCTATTTGTTTTTCCATTTTGCTAATTTGTAGTTTACGTATCGATTAATTAAAAACAAAATGAAAAAATCTGCAAAACATGTACCCAACATGTACCCGTATATTTTATTCAAGAATTACTATATAAAAGTTTGGTATAAAATTTGAATGCTAAAAACACCCTAAAAAAAAACAATTAAAAATATTAATCATTTTTCTTTTATAATAGTTTTAAAACACCCTGTTTATGGTGTTTATTTTACAAACCTTTAAATCAAAAATACGAACTAAACACTTAAAAAAAATGAGCAAGCAAATCCATTTTTTAGGGTCAATTGAAAAAAAAATCAATTAATTTCAATTTTTTAATGATAAAGTAATTATACAGGCAGGAAAATTTACTTTAATATTTTTACTGATTTTCGATACAGGAAAAACTTATGTAAAACCTGGGATTGGAACCTGTACTTATAATTCCGCTACGGCAACCTTTATTGGGTGAGATTTGAATTTGACATATTAATTCATTTGAAATTTTAAAAAAAAAACATATATGAAAAAGACACTACAATTTTTATTGATGCAGTTTAGTCTGATAACTAAACGCATTCAAATAAAATCAAATCAAAAGGGCATTACCTTTTTGGTAGCATTATTATCTATTTCGGGAAGTCTGTTTGCACAAATTTGTAATACAGATGTTACAAACGGAATAGCTACGACCAGCATTACAGCGAGTGCTCAAAGTGTAGGATTCGAAAGCTATAAAGCTTTTGATAATAATATCAGCACATATTGGTTAACTCCTAGTCCAATCGGTTACTTGCAAGTAGATTTGGGAACAGCCCAGATGATTACCAACTATTCTATAATGTCTGCTACACTTGCTCAAGTAGGTGATCCGAAGGATTTTAATCTTTCGGGATCTAATGATGGTACAAATTTCACTGTTTTACATACAATGACGGGTGAAACATTTGCTACCCGTAGTTTAATAAAATACTACAGCTTTGCCAATAGCACAGCCTATCGTTTTTATCGGCTTACTATTACTTTGAACAATGGACATACCCAGACACTAATTGGTGAAATACAATTATTGCCTACTGATAATTGTATTGTAGGCAATGTTTATATGAATACTACAGGAGTGGGTTATCCCAATATTCCGATATTTGCAAGAGCAGGAGGAGTTACAGTTGCCAGCACCACAACTGACGCATCCGGCGCCTTTGCATTTACCACAACAACCGCACCTGTTGCAAATAATGCAATATTGGTTCAGCCACCAGTAAGTTCATATTTTTTGTCCGGACCCATCATGAATTTGAATGCGTCGGTGATGCCCGCTCAAGTATTAACTTATATGCAGGCGGAGTTGTGGCCAACCGGTTCATTTTTGAATGTATACACCGGTTCCTATTTGATTGATAACAACCAAGGTGCTAAAACTCCAACCAGTTTAGACTGGGTATTAAAACAGGTTCCTGTTAATGCATCGGGTTGTACAACATATACAACCACATTAGATGGCAATGGTACTTTTGGCAATATGTCCACCACAGATTATGTAACTGAGCATGCATGGCAACCGGGTTTTGGTTATGTTGCACATCCCAATTTATTCAAACCATTCGCCACTGCTACAACCGGGTACACATACTCTAACACATACTCAGCTAATAGTGGCGTCCTGTATACTGAAGGACGTTATAATATTACCAGTTTTATAGGCACTATTCAGAATGGAGGTTTTAATGGACAATCAGCAACAGCTCCTCTATGGTTAGCCAACTATAATCTTGA
>JAKLIM010000288.1 GCA_022709605.1 Bacteroidota bacterium
AATAATTCGTATATGAATGGATCGTTCATCAATAACTTCGGTAAGCGAACTGTCGTACATTTTTATTATCAAATCGTAACTTCCACTCGGTAAATTGGTATAAGTTATGATTTTACGTTTCGATAATGAGCTCCATTCACTATCAAGTCCTTTCATTTTCCACGAGAATCTATACCCGGCCGAAGTTACTCCGGTGGGCAGAAGTTCAACTTCGAGCGTATTCTGATTATATTTCAATTTGATACGCGATTGTTTATTCAAGGGCTCCTTCAGATCAAAATTGGTAATTTCTCTGATTGACCTACCGGAAACTTTTATATCCTGCAAAAATATATGACCTTTAAGTGGTGCATCGATAAGTTTATCAGGGGCAAATATGATAGCTCCGTTTGATGAGCCAAACATCAAGTCACCATTCCTGAGTTTGTACTTGGCACCTACATTGAATGAAATATTGGATAATGAATAAAAAGTAGATATTTTTGTTTTATCACTATCGCCGGGCATAAACCTACAGAGACCACTTTCGGTGCCTAACCATAAATAGCCATTGCTACTGAGGATACTATTGATGTAATTTGATGGCAAACCCGAATCGGTTGTTATCTTTTTAACTGATTTATCCTTTATATCATATTTTAGCAAACCGTCGCCCGAAGTTGCTACCCAAATATTCTGATCCTGAACAATAACATCGTGCAAAGTATAACCACGAATTAAAATTTCTGTTGTGTTTTTTGCTTTATCAAGTAACAAAAGCCCATAAGTACATGCCAAAAGGATTTTTCCGGGCGACAACTCTTCAATAGCTTTAACAGGTTGAGAATTATACTGACGCAATGTGTTTGTTTTATTCTGATAACAAACCAAATCACCCTGCACTCCACCCATCCAAATATCGCCATCACTATCCTTGTATAATTCAAAAATAAAATTTCCTGAAAGACTTTTCGCCGAATTACCTTGCGAAAAATGCATTAATTCTCTCCCGGTAGCTCCATCCAATACGTAAACTCCTGATGAATAAGTGCCTGCCCAAATATTCCCGGAATTATCTTCGGCCAATGCCAAAAAAACCTGGGCCTGATCCTGCTTGTTCTGATAATAAGTTTTCCAAATATTATTGGCTCTATCCCAGCGACTTACACCATTATCAGTGGCAAACCAAAGGTTTCCCCGTTTATCTTCCAACACTTTATTTACTTTGTTGTTTGATAATGAGTTAGACACATTCATTTGATGAAAAATCCTTTCAATTACCGGTAATTTTTGATCGAAATAGGAAAGGCCTCCACTGTATGTGCTCACCCAAACCCTTTTGTTGGCATCGCAATAAATATCATACACCCCATCACCTTGCAGCGATTGTGGATTGTCTACATCTTCTTTATAAATATTAAGCACTTTCGATCCATCACGGCTTAATTCCCAAACTCCTTGTCCATCAATTCCCACAAATAAGGTTTCCTGATTATTTGTATTAATTGCCTGAACAGGTTGCTTTGGAAAATTGGGTATGGGTGATTTTAATAGAATTTTCTTACCGAAATCGTAAAAATGAAGTCCATCAGATATGGTTCCGATCCAAAGTAAATTTTTCACTTTATCGAAATACAATTTGGAGATGTTCAGGTATTTTAATTTGGGATTCTTGTGCAGAACGCTCGTTTTGTATGTGTTGGTATTTATCTGAATGAGCTGATTTGAATTTACATAGCATAAATTGTTTTTATCAAATCTCGCTATACTCTTACAATCAAGACTTTGTGAGCTAATTAAATTACATTTATCGTGTTTGTACTGATATAATCCCGAAGAAGTAGCAATCCAAAGAAATCCGCTTTCGTCAATTAAAACTTCATAGACTAACAAATAACTATTTTTCAATAAATCCCTCAAATCACTAATAAGCGCAAATTTATCAAGAATTTCGTCGTACAAAAACAACTGACCGTTATTTGAATATGCATAGAAAAGATTCTTCTGTATGACAAGTTTTACATTAATAACATCTGCTGTTTTATAAGGGAGTTGATAAATTCGGTAATCGCCATCAGAAATTCTCAACACACCAGTTTTGGATGAAGTCCAGATAAAACCTGCTTCATCACTGCAAATTGAGCTGGTTTCGCGCATTGTAATTCCGTAGATTGAATTTATGCTGTAAAACTTCTCATCATTTGAGTAAGCGCTCAGGACTGACAAACTAAAAAAGAAAAAGAGTATAATTGTTTTCATTGTAGTATCTGAGACATTAATAATAATTTTATTCCTGTTAACGGAGGAATTTTGATACAAATTTAAAAATTAAAATGAATTATAGCGATACAAACTATTATAGAATTGACAATTACATTTAAAATAATAATTTATACAACTTTATTGGATAATATAAGTGAGAATTGAAAGGATTTTTCCATTTTCCATTTTTCATTTTTCCCCTTTATTACAAAAACAATCAACTTTTCCAAAGAATAAAACTCTGGAAAAGTTGAAAATTTTGAAAAATATTTTGCAAATATTCTTACCAAAAAATTACTCCATCAAACCATCTATTGTTTTAATAGTGCCATCGGAATTGTACTCTAATTCCACCACTTTCAGGCTACGAAGCCATGTTCTGCCACCTGAAGGACGGCTGTCGTGATGGAATAAATACCATTTTCCTTTGAACTCTGCAATGCAATGATGAGTTGTCCAACCTACAACGGGAGTAAGAATGACACCCTGATACGTAAACGGACCGTAAGGATTATCGCCTATGGCATAACACAAAAAATGTGTATTACCGGTAGAATACGAAAAATAGTATTTACCATTGTATTTGTGCATCCACGAAGCTTCGAAAAACCGGCGGTCGTGATCGCCGGCTTTTAAGGGTTCGCCATTTTCGTCGAGAATTAACAAGTCTCTTGGTTCTTCGGCAAATTCGAGCATATTACTGCTTATTTTCACTACTTTAGAACAAAGTGCCGGTTCATTATCAGCAGGTTCGTGACCACATTCAATGGCTTTATTGTCGCGGTAACGCTGCAATTGACCACCCCAAAGTCCACCAAAGTACATGTAATGACTTCCGTCTTCTTCGTAAACGCATGGATCGATAGAATAGCTGCCTTTGATGGGAGCATCTTCCGCCACAAAAGGTCCTTCAGGTTTATCGCTCACTGCCACACCAATGTGAAACACATCGTTGCGGTCTTTCAGCGAAAAATAGATGTAGAATTTGCCATCTTTTTGAGCTGCATCGCTGTCCCAAAGCTGGCGACCTGACCAAGGAATGCTCTTTACATCCAACACAACGCCGTGATCGGTTAATGTTCCGTTTTCGATATCGTCGGTCGAAAAAGCGTGATAATCGCGCATATCAAAATGGTCGCCATTATCGTTTTCGGGAATTCCTGATTCCACATCGTGCGATGGATAAATAAATAATTTACCGTTAAAAAAGTGCACCGCCGGATCGGCAGTATAAAGATCTGGTACTAAGTATTTTGGTGTTTTCATAAAATTATTTACAATTTATCCCGATAGCTATCGGGGTTACTATTTACAATTTCAAAAATCAAATATAAATTTACATTAAAAAAATGGTTTATGTTTCTTTAAGCCCCTTTAGGGGTTTGGGGTCATTTTCATTATCGTTTCCACAACCGGTTTTGGTTTATAATCTCTATCGAATAAAAGCGGGTAATCGGTACGACCTTTGATCGGCCAATCGTTTTTCCACGAGTCTTTATCACTTACACCCCAAAGTGTTACGCGACTTACTATGTCTTTCTGTCGGATGAAAACATTGAAAAAATCGACGAACTTTTTGTATTGAGCTTCTGTTTGCTCTTTGCTTAAGCCATTGGGATATGGATTCATTTTTTCTTCGTAATCTGCTCTGAGCGATATTTCGGCTCCTTCGGTAGAGAACGGATTTGGTAAAGCACTAAGATCTAATTCAGTTATCATCACTTTTGCACCGGTGCTGCCAAAAGCGATAATGCTTTTCTCAAAATCCTCTACTTCGGGAAAATCCATCATTAAATGTCCCTGCATACCAATTCCATTTACTGTAATGCCTTGCTCTTTTAGTTTAGTCACCATACGTACCACAGCATCACGCTTGCCTTCTTTGGCCATATTGTAATCGTTGTAATAAAGTTCGGCTTCAGGATCGGCTTCATGAGCATATTGAAATGCCAACTTTACAAAATCCTCACCTAAAATCTGGTAAAATTTACTATTGCGCCATGAACCGTCATCTTCGATGGCCTCATTTACCACATCCCAACCATTTACGCGTCCTTTGTAACGATTAACAATGGTATGAATATGTGTTTTCATGCGTTGTTTTAATACTTCGGGGGAAACATCCTTGCCTTGCTCGTCAACAAAAAACCATTTTGGTACCTGCGAATGCCAGATAAGTGTGTGACCTACAATGAACATTTTGTGCTTTTCGCCGAAACAAACCAACTGATCTGATAACGAGAAATCGAATTCGCCTTCAACAGGTTGAATAATCCCGCTCTTCATACAGTTTTCTGCCACTATTGAGTTATAATGCTTTAGAATTAAATCGTTTACGTCCTTGTTTTTCTGCTGAATCTGATCAGAATTCATTGCCACCCCTATCAAAAACGTATCTTTGAATGCATCCTTTAACCCAATTTCTTCTTTTGATTTACACGAAGCCAAACCTATTAAAACTGACAAAAATAATATACCGTATTTTGCTAATTGTTTCTTGATCATACAATTAAATTATAAAGTGGTTGAAACTTTATTTGAAAGTAATATTTGCTGTTAACTTCAACAAATTAAAATTACTAATTTTTATTTCTTCTTTCTTTTAAATCAGATTCAATTTTTACTTCCATTTTTTTATCTATAACATAGAAAAAAAGCAACGCTACACCCAGTAAAAATGTGATGGAAGGATAAATACTTACCAACATTTTTGCTCCCTGAGCTA
>JAKLIM010000289.1 GCA_022709605.1 Bacteroidota bacterium
ATTTATGTGATGCTGCATACAGAGGCTCTACCACATCGAAAGCAACAGTTGTTTCAACAATCGGAGCCAGGGTTTCGCCTACGGTAATGGTACGCCAAGGCGTGAAACCCGGCAGTGCAATGCCCGGCGAAGCAGTGCCGTTTCCATTATTTTCACCTTCCATGGGGAAACCAATGGTGTATAAACCATCTGCACGACCCATCAATCGACTTCCGCAATAGCGGCTATCCACGCCTGTTTCCGAAATCAACACCCAACCCTGAGCACCCACTTTGAATAAACACGGAAAAGTGAAACCGTTGTTGTCATGACCGTTTTGACCCATTGGTACATCGGTGGTATAACTGGTTTCGTAACTCGGCATTGTACGGGCAAATCCGACCATTGTTTTACTTTGCGGACAAAGGAAAGTTGTGGTTCCTGCCGGAAAAACAAAGCCTGTTGATTCCTCGTTAACCACACACGAAAGACGATCTTTTTGCGGATAAACTTTATATCTGAAAGCCACATCGTTATTGCTGATTCTGAAAATTGCATCGAAAGCAGGTTTTCCGTTTTTCGAAAATTTGAAAACACCTTCGTTAGCCTGATAATGTACCTTGCTTTTTTTAATATTGGGTAAGGAATAAGTATCATCAATTTTTTTAAAACCAATTGTATCACCGTGGGTTATATCCTTTGTAAAATCACCCACATTCGTGTTTACACCAATTGGCGACGGTTTCAGAAACACTTTCCCGTTGTACGAAACACTGTAAAAAGGCACACCGGCATTTATCGACACTGTTACTTCCAGTTTTCCATCGGGACTGGATATTTTTTTGTCATCAGCTTTAGCCAAATTAACAGCAAAAACCAATACAAGACATAAAATGCTGATTTTCTTCATATTGAAATAAATAATTTAATATTAAAAGTAAGATTAAGAATAATATTTTATTTTCGATAAATTTTGTAATCCGAAAATATTATTCCAAAATAATTTAAAAAACACCATCAAAAAATATATCCGAGGTTTATTTGTTTTAACTTTACTAAATCAGCTCCATGAGTTTTCAAATTATTCATCAAGGAAGAATCATAAGTAAATCGAAGGAACAAGGCATTTTCAGTTTTTAATTTATACTCAACACCTACTCCACCATAAATTATTGTATAGCTTTTTCTAATCGTATAATCTTGTGATTCAACAAAATAATTATGAATATATTTGTAAATTGTACTTTCAGAATTCAACGAAAACATATAACCGGCGCCTAATTCAAAAAATGGACGTAGCTTGTATTTTGGGTATTTATACTTTAATCCAAATTTACTAATCATTAGATTGCCTTTACTTTCAGCTTCATAAGACTGATAGATAAACGTTTTATTCGTCGAAAACTGAGTATAGGATAAATCCAAATGCAAACTAATTGAATTTGACAACCTTGGATAAAATACATTCATTTGCAAACCAAGTACCGGACAAAAATTATCTGACATCACCCCAGATCCAGTTTGGTAATTTATTGAATTAACAAAATAATCAAAAGTTGTAAAGCCCAAATATGCAGTAAATTTCATTTTTAAAACTTCTGCATCCGGATTTTTATTTTCATAAACAATACATTGCTCTCCGGTTGTACAAACTGCTTCGTGATACGATTTTGCCATTCCAATTATTGTTGACTGATCGAAACGAATCGGTTTTGTTTTATAGTATTCCGGAACATAATCCTTAAAAAGATACCGCAATTGACCATCGTATTTCAAATCTTTCGAATAAACTCCGTCTTTTAGTTCGGTTGATTCCTTAGTAACCATTGTTATACGACCATCTTCTTGTTCAAAAAAATAATTTTCCTGTTCTCCATCATACTGGTAGTAAACATTTATAATTCCTTTAATTAAATATTCCAAAAACAATTCAACTTGCTGATTTTTAATTGTTACTTTTTTTGAAACATAGAATTTGCCGGGTTCAATAAAGAAAAAACTTTGTATAGATCCTGGACTGTATTTTTTCTCAACACTTGTTTCTGTCTCTTTAAATCTACAAATTTTCGCATTATTAAGGTCGGTATCGAAATTAACAAATCCGAAAATCGTATCGTTCTGCATTGTAATTATAAACGCAGATTTAAAATTGTCATTTTCTGCTTTTAGAAATAAAATGAATAAACTGAAAATTATCACTAAATGTAAACGTTTCATAATCAAAATATTATTTCGTGTAAACTCTAAATAATCTAAGGTATTATGCAATTAAAAAAATATCGAGTTGAATGACAATAAAAACACGGTAACTTTTCATTTTCTTAATTTAAAAGTACCGTGTTTTTACTTCAAAAACTTACTTACTTGCTTCGTCAATTATTAACTGAACAATTTTTTTGGCATTATAATCACGATCGAATAATAAAGGATAGTCTGTGCGTCCACGAACCGGAAAATTATTTTTCCACGAGCCTTTATCACTAACGCCCCACAATGTTACACGTGTCACTTTATCTTTGTGTTTCAAAAAAAGTTTGAAAAAATCCATGTAGCGTTTTTCCCAAGCGGCTTCAGCTTCGGCAGGAATTCCATTTTTAAACGGATTTATTTTTTCGTTATAAGCAGCTACATCGCTAACGTTGGCCCCTCTGTTTCCTTGTGGCGTAGGTAAAGCACTTAAATCAAGTTCAGTGATCATTACTTTCACTCCCAAACCGGCAAATGTAACAATGCTCTTTTCGAAATCCTGAATAGTTGGATAGTCCATACCGACATGACCCTGCATACCAATACCATGAATTTTCACTCCCTGACTTTGTAAATCTTTTACCATGTTTACCACTCCATTGCGTCTGCCTTCGAGTGCCATCGAATAGTCGTTGTAATACAATTCGGCTTTAGGATCAGCTTCATGTGCAAACTGAAAAGCAAGTTTAATGAATTCAGGTCCAATGATTTTATAAAATTTACTTTTTCTCCATTCACCATTGTCTTCGATGGCTTCGTTTACCACGTCCCAACCTTTAATTTTACCTTTGTAGCGACCCACAACGGTGTGAATATGTTTTTTCATACGTTCAACAAGCACTTCTTTCGAAACTTCTTTCCCTTCGCTATCCACAAAAAACCAACGTGGTGTTTGCGAATGCCAGATAAGTGTGTGACCGGTAATCCACATTTTGTGTTTTTGACCATAAGCTACAAATTTATCTGCATCGTCGAAGAAAAACTCCCCTTCGCGAGGTTGTAATTTTTCACTTTTCATGCAGTTTTCGGCTACAATGGCACTAAACTGTTTAGGTACAAGATTGAATGCTTTTTCATCTGTACCAAGGTATTGCCCTCTATTCAAGGCAGTTCCAATGTAAAAATCATTTTTCAATGCTTGCCTGAGCGTTGTTGGTTTCGAACCAGCCTGCAGCGTTGCTAAGCTAACCACTGCCAATACTACATAACTTACTATACGTTTCATCTTTTTGGTGTGTTTTTTAATTATTAAATCATTTTATTTCGCTTTCAAAAGTACTTCTACGACGTTACAAATTTAATAATTGAATATCATACTTTTATAAAAATTTAGATATTAAGTTTCAAATTTCAGACACGACTGATTTTATTTTAAAAATAACCACATAAAAAAGGGATAAATTAATTCAAAAATATCTTTTATTGTAACATTAGTATCTAAAACTTACAATTTACATTTCGCTTTCCGATTAATTTTGTGAGTATATCTTTTAAGCTAATTATTAAAAAAAAGGTTCGAATAATAATTCTAAAATTCACAATAATAGTAACAATTTAATTTATGATTAAAGTCCATTGCCACCGACGAGCATTAACTATGCTCCTATTTCTTGCTTTATTTTTTCAAAATGGTTTTAGTGTCAAGAAACCAAACACAAAGAATTTCCCTGTATTTTCACAATTTGTGTATCAGGGCGATGATAAGATTTACAACACTTATCCATTGAAACCGGATGAATTTTACAATCCGATTTTGCAGGGTTGTTATCCCGATCCTTCCATTTGCCGCAAAGGAAATGATTATTATTTGATAAGCTCTTCGTTTGCATTTTTTCCGGGTGTTCCCATTTTTCATTCGACAGATTTGGTGAACTGGAAACAAATCGGACATGTGCTGGACAGAGAATCGCAATTAAAAGTGTTCGATACAGGTATGAGTGCAGGCGTTTATGCGCCATCCATCAAATATAATAAGTACAACGATACATTTTATATGATTACGTCCCAATTTGCGGGTGGATTTGGAAATATTATTGTAAAAACAAAAGACCCACTGCAAGGATGGAGTGACCCCTACAAACTAAAATTTGATGGAATTGATCCTTCAATTTTCTTCGATGACGAGGGTAAAGCGTATGTGGTTCATAACGATGCTCCCGCCAGAGGCAAAGAACTTTATAACGGACACAGAGTAATTAAAGTGTGGGAATATGATTTGGTTAACGATCAGGTGATTGAAGGTACCGACAAAGTAATAGTAGACGGTGGTGTAGATCTTAGCAAAAAACCGATTTGGATTGAAGCGCCACATTTATACAAAAAATATGGTAAATACTACTTAATGTGTGCCGAAGGTGGAACCGGAGGTAACCACTGTGAAGTTATTTTCAAAAGCGACAGTCCGAAAGGACCATTTATTCCGGCTGCCAACAACCCTATTTTATCGCAACGACATTTACCGGCTATCAGAAGAAACAAAGTGGACTGGGCTGGTCATGCCGATATTGTTGAAGGCAAAGATGGGAAATATTACGGTGTATTCCTGGCCATCAGACCAAACGAAAAAGACCGGGTTACCATCGGTCGTGAAACATTTCTACTTCCGGTTGATTGGACAGGTGAATATCCGGTTTTTGAAAACGGATTAATTCCGATGGAGCCAAAATTGAAATTGCCTCAAGGTGTGGAAAACAAAACCGGAAAAGAGGGTTTCTTCCCCAATGGCAACTTTACTATAAC
>JAKLIM010000029.1:0-12893 GCA_022709605.1 Bacteroidota bacterium
TTGTTCCAAAATAATTGATATAGAGTAAGAAAAAGCGAATCATAATTGATTCGCTTTTTTTATTACTCCCCTTTAAGGGTTTGGGGTACTATCTTAAATAACTTATCATTCCTCCTGATTAACTCATTGGTTTTCATTGAGAAATACGTTCCTTTTTCTACTTTATCAACCGGTTTAAGTTGAACTCGCATTTCTTTTACCGTATCTTCGTAAGCACCGGTTGTTTCGCCGGTAATCAGAATTTCGTCGCCAACTTCAAGGTTTTGTGCTTCCAATAAAAATTCAGCAACGCCGAGTTTTTGGAAGAAGTTGGTGCATTTGGCCACATATATTTTTTTATGCGTGGCTTCCGATCCGTAGTTGTTACTCCATTCGCCAAGTCGCTGTCCGAGGTAATATCCGTTCCAAAATCCGCGATTAAATACTTTGCTGAGACGAACATCCCAATCAGCTTTTTTCTCGTCTGTAAACGTCCCGTTTAATACCGATTCAATGGCTTCTTTGTAGCAGGTAACCACCGTTTTTACATATTCCGCACCACGGGCACGACCTTCAATTTTGAAAACACGCACTCCGGCTTTCATCATTTCGTCAATAAACCCAATGGTTTTCAGGTCTTTTGGCGACATAATGTATTCGTTATCAATTTCCAGTTCAATTTCGGAATCCTTGTCTTTGACCGTATAACCACGGCGGCAAATTTGGTTACACGCTCCACGGTTGGCCGACACATTTTTTTCGTGCAAACTCAGGTAACATTTACCTGAAACAGCCATACAAAGTGCTCCATGACAAAACATTTCGATGCGAATTAATTCACCATTTTTACCCCTGATATTATCTGTAATAATGGCTTGATAAATCTCGGCCACCTGTTCCATGTTTAACTCACGGGCCAACACTACCACATCGGCAAATTGGGCATAAAACTTCAAAGCTTCCACGTTCGAAATATTCAATTGGGTAGAAAGATGCACTTCTACACCGATAGAATTGGCATACATCAAAGCAGAAACATCAGCAGCTATAATGGCCGAAACTTCAACTTCTTTGGCTACATCAATTATCTCACGCATCAAAGTCAAGTCATTGTCGTACAATATAGTATTGACAGTCAGGTAGCTTTTTACATTATTTTCTTTGCAAATACGTACAATTTCGCGTAAATCTTCTGTAGTGAAATTACTGCTCGATTTGCTCCGCATATTCAGTTTTTCGATGCCAAAATATACCGAATCAGCACCTGCTTTTATGGCTGCCGATAAGCTTTCCCATGAGCCGGCCGGAGCCATGATTTCGAAGAAATCCACCCCTAACCCCTGAAGGGGAACTGGATTAGTCTTGTTTTGTATGTTTTCAATCATATTTATCAATTTAAAAAAATAATCCCCAAATTTATTATTCGGGGATTTCCAATTCATTGTCAATTAAATTATTAACATCTTTTTGTAATTTTGGAATATGATTAATAATTATTGCCCAAATGTTTTCATCTGAAACACTATCATAACCATGAATAATTTGATTTCTCAAACCTACAATTCGTTTGGCATTTTCAATCGGAAAATTAGGATCGATGGATAAAATCCTATTCATTGCTTCGCCAATAATTTCGAGATTACGCTCAATAGCACGTTTTAATATGATATTTTTCTTGTAATCCTGAAATAATTTTGGCTTGTCGCCGAAAAACAATTCTGTTTCCTCAATTGCTAATTTTAAATCGTATAGATATTTAAGTTGTTTTTCGTTCATAAATTAATTGCTTTTCTCTTTCAATTACTTTTCTGAAAACGGGATTTCGAATGGCTTGATTTTCTATTAAATCAACAGGACGTTGAAAAAGAATTTCAAATTTTTCTTTTAAATCCATGTAATTATCAAAATGTTTCGATAGATCTAAAAGCGAAAATTGAATTAATAAATCTATATCGCTTTTGTCATTGAATTTATCGGTAAGTATTGATCCGAATAGGTACAACTCTTTTACATTGTGGTTTTCACAAAGTTCAATCAGTTTAGTCCTATTTTGTTCTACGATATTCATTTTAATAAATTGATATTGATTCAATTGCAAAAGTACTGTTTTTTTTTAATTCTACTAATATTTTGATCTTTCGAGTTTGATCTGATTGTTACTTCATTCCCTAATTGTCAGTCATGTTTTTATTTCTCTTCCGAAGTATAGTGACGGAATTAAGGCTTATATTTCGGAGTCAATTTTTCAATTGGAAAACTGATTCCGGCTCTTATTTGGTGATATGGAAAATCTTTTATACCATACTGAAATTGAAGAAAATAATCCATATACGGTTCCGACCATGTGAATTTTGCAGCATAAACCAATGGAGCATCGCCATAATCGCCCAACGGACTTATTTTTTTGTATGTATGTATCCAACCCCAATACCCCGAAAGCGTGTTATCAAGTTTCCATTTTTGGTTTCCAATAATCAGTTTTGCACCATACATTGGTGCATCGTCCTGGGCACTTCCGGTCGTTTCCCAACAGAGAAAACCGACGTTTCCAACAGCCCGGATTTCGTTTATAAATCTATTTTTTGTGTAAAAAGATTTCGCAAATTCCATATCAAAATAGTAACCGGGTGTGTCAAAATAACGTCTTTCTTCAAAATTTGTTCCCGAAGCTGTTTTTAAGGTTGAATTAAGAATGATGGCCGGAGCAAATTTTTTCTCTTTCAGCAACGATATTCGGGTTTGTACATAGAAATCTCCATTGGCTTTTCCGCTCAGATTTCCATTCATTTCTCTGTAAGCACTCAGTTCGGGAGTCACGTCATAATGTTCAAAAACTGATGACCATATTTTAAATGAAACACGTTCGGATACAAGTGGTATTTCAATTTTAAAATACCCATTTTTGGTTTGATCGCCAAAACCAAAATAGTAATCGCCCATTAAACTTACTGTAGTTTTAGCCGGAATAGTAGCATCAGTAAATTCCGGAACCGGATTGGCATTGGGTCCAAACCATGCGGGTGAATATTTCGGAGTTTGTGATTGAATTAAACTCAAATAACTAAAAATAAAAGTTATGATAATGCTTGGGAAAATTTTCATTTTAGTCTAAGTTATAAATCAATTAGTATGCTGATATTTTCTTTTAAAATATGAGTAAGATTTTTCGGTAAATCACCAACCTTATTCAAAAGTCTTTTATTGTCAATTGCTCTAATTTGATCTATCATTATATCGCAATCTTCATGTAAATTTGCCATTCCTTTTTTTAAATGTACCCTCAATATTTCAGCTTCTTTTTGAACATTTGTTGTGATAGGACAAATTATGGTGGAAGGATGCGGAATTTTATTCAATAAATTAGTTTGAATTATTAAAACCGGCCGCTTTTTTCCTGATTCTGTTCCTATTTGTGGATTCAAATCTGCAATCCAGATTTCGAATTGTTTAACCTGCATAATCTATTGATTCAAATTCGATTAAGATCTTTTTTGACTCTTCAGCGACAAGTTTTGATTCACTTTTAAGCATTTTTTCTAAGTTCAATCTTTTTTGTAGTTTGTTGTAATGATCAATAGCTTCGTTGATATATCTGTTACGGGGTTTTTTTGTTTTCGCGAGAATATTTTCAGTTTCCTGAAAAATCAAATCGTCTATTTTTAATGATACTGTTTTCATCTATTTATATTTTTAAACAAAAGTATATCTATTTCGTATATCATCCAAGTATATTTGCTTTTTATTTTACTGAACAATTACTGCTGTAATGAGTTTATTAAATCAGGTAACATATATTTATCAATGATTATTAATAACTTTGCAAACTTTTTCTCTGACTCCCCTTTAGGGGTTGGGGGTAATTTATGAAGATTTCAAACATAGAATTTCCAGATAAACCACTTTTTTTAGCACCGATGGAGGATGTTACTGATCCTGCATTTCGTTTACTTTGTAAGCGTTTTGGTGCCGATATGTTATATACAGAATTTGTTTCGTCCGAAGCGTTGATACGCAATGTTAACCGGACGCAACAAAAGCTTACTATTTATCCCGAAGAGCGTCCGATTGCTATTCAGATTTATGGTCACGATCCCGTGTCGATGGCTGAAGCCGCCCGAATAGCCGCCGAAGCTCAACCTGATATTATAGATATTAATTTCGGTTGTCCGGTTAAAAAGGTTGCCGGTAAAGGGGCAGGAGCGGGGCTATTAAAAGATATTCCGCGTATGCTCGCGATTACTTCAGCCGTTGTTAATGCTGTTAAATTGCCAGTTACTGCGAAAACCCGGCTTGGATGGGACGATGACAATAAAGTGATTGTTGATTTGGCCGAACAATTGCAGGATTGTGGCATTCAAGCCCTGACTATTCATGGTCGCACCCGCTCACAAATGTACAAAGGTGATGCAGATTGGTCGCTTATTGGAGCAGTGAAAAACAATCAGCGCATGAAAATTCCTATTATTGGTAACGGTGATGTAACTACACCTGAAAGAGCTTTAGAATGCTTTAATTCGTATGGAGTTGATGCTGTAATGATTGGACGTGGTTCAATTGGTCGACCGTGGATTTTTGAAGAGATAAAGCATTATTTTAGAACAGGTGAAATGCACCAGGCGCTTACATTCGATGAACAAAAAGCAATTTTGAAAGAACATGTAATTGCATCGATTTATTGGCTCGATATTGAAGAGAATATTTCAATCGATACTGTAAGGGATAAACGGCTGAAAGGTATTATTCATAGTCGTCGTCATTTAGCGTCTACTCCGGTTTTCAAAGGGATTCCAAATTTTAAAGAAACCCGAATTGCCATGTTGCGTGCCGAAAACCTAAATGAATTATTTTCAATTATTGATTATGTTCAGGAACCTGATTATTTAAATAAAGAAAGCCTATTTAATTTATAAATTTTAAAAAATAAAGTCAATGAAAAAAGTATTTTTACCAATCATTGCGATTCTGCTTATGACAACAGCTTGCAATAAATCAGACAAATTAACTTCGGGTATCGACCTGAATAATCTGGACACGACAGCAATTCCGGGAACTGATTTCTATCAGTACGCTTGTGGTGGTTGGATGAAAAATAATCCGCTTACCGGTGAGTATTCACGTTTTGGGAGTTTTGATAAATTAGCAGAAAATAATCGCAAGCAGTTACGCGAATTAATTGAAGAGATTGCTGCTAAACCCGCTGACAAAGGAACTGTAGCCCAAAAAATTGGCGATTTGTATAACATGGCAATGGATAGCGTTAAATTAAACAGTGATGGTTTCAAACCTGTCGAAGGTCAGTTAAAAGCTATTACAAACATTAAGAATATTCAGGAATTGACAAAAATTTTACCTGAATTTTTACAAGCCGGTGTTGATGCTTATTTCACACTTTATGTTGATGCTGATCCAATGAATAGTAATCAGTATCTGGTGCAAACGTATCAGAGCGGAATTAGCTTGGGTGAACGTGAATATTATCTTGATAATGATGCACATACATCTGATATTCGCAATAAATACAAAGAACATGTAGTTAAAATGTTTAAGCTCTTCGGTTTTACAGATGCCGAAGCAACACAAAATATGGAGTCTGTATTAAAAATTGAAACCCGTTTGGCAACAGCCGCTTACGATCAGATAAAATTGCGTGATCCACATGCCAATTATAATAAAATGAGTATTGCTGATTTGCAAAAACTTGTTCCTTCTATTAATTGGACTGATTATTTGAAAGCAGTAGGAGTAGCTCAGGTAAAAGATTTAAGTGTTTCTCAAAAAGAATCATTAATTGAAGTTGGAAATATTATTTCTACAGAGCCAATATCTGTTCAAAAAGCGTATTTGCAATGGAAAGTGATTGATGGTGCTGCAGGCTATTTAAACGATGAAATTACAGCACAAAACTTCGATTTCTATGGTAAAACATTATCGGGTAAACAAGAACAAACGCCCCGTTGGAAACGTGCTGTAAGTAATGTTGATGGCATTTTGGGCGAAGCGGTAGGACAGATGTATGTTAAAAAATACTTCCCGGCCGAAGCTAAAAAACGTATGTTGAAACTTGTTCACAACCTGCAGGAATCTTTAGGCGAACGTATTAATGACCTGGACTGGATGGGCGATTCTACCAAATTAAAAGGGATTGAAAAATTAAATACTTTCCATGTGAAAATTGGTTATCCCGACAAATGGAGAGATTATGCTGATCTTGAAATTAGTAAGGATTCGTATTATGCCAATATCCAGAGAGCCAATCGGTTCGAAAGTGCATATATGTTCGCTAAAGCATCACGCAAGGAGGTAGATAAAGAAGAATGGTTCATGACACCACAAACTGTAAATGCTTATTATAATCCTTCAACCAACGAAATTTGTTTCCCGGCAGGTATTCTTCAGTATCCTTTTTTTGATATGAGTGCCGACGATGCTTTCAATTATGGTGCTATCGGCGTTGTAATTGGACATGAAATGACACACGGTTTCGACGATCAGGGTTGTCAGTTCGACAAGGAAGGTAATTTGAAAAACTGGTGGACAGAGAATGATAAAAAGAAATTTGATGTACGTGCAAAAGTGTTAGCTGATTTCTTTGATGCCATCGAAGTTGCACCGGGTACAAAAGCCAACGGTAAATTTACTTTAGGTGAAAACATTGCAGATCATGGAGGATTACAGGTTTCGTATCAGGCATTCAAAAAAGCCACCAAAAATAAACCGCTCGAAAATGTGGATGGATTTACTCCTGAGCAACGTTTCTTCCTTTCTTATGCTAATGTATGGGCCGGAAATATCCGTTCGGAGGAGATTTTATCATTAACCAAGTCTGATCCTCATTCGCTTGGTAAATGGCGTGTAAATGGCGCATTACCGCACATAGCTGCGTGGTACGATTCATTTAAAATAAAGGAATCCGATCCAATGTATTTGAATCCTGAAAAGAGAGTAAGTATCTGGTAAAACATTAAATTTCTTAAATCCTCTTTTAATAAATAAGGCAGACCCTCATTAGCGTCTGCCTTATTTTTTTTGCGATTAAAAACTTTCTTCGATTCAATTATTTTTTTATAATTTACCGGTTTGCCATGCGATTGAATCTCTTCTTCACGGCTTTGCTTTCGTGCTGCTTTTACTTGCTCAAGCACTTTGTTTCTCTTTTTTGTTTTCATTTATTTAATTGTTTAAAAGTCAAATTTTTACTTTTAATTGAGAATTACATTTCTAACTCCATATTCAATTTCTTCAATATTTACATTTACCAATGAGTCGGGTAGGAGAGAGGCTATATTTTCCGACCACTCTATAAAGCATAAATTTCCGCTGTATAAATATTCTTCTGCTCCCAAATCCAACGCTTCCTGAACTTTGTTAATCCGGTAACAATCGAAATGATAAATAATTTTTTTATCATTTCCTTCGTATTCGTTAACAATTGAAAATGTCGGAGAGTTGACGGTATCTTTTACACCCAGCTCTTCACAAATCGCTTTTATAAAAGTAGTTTTGCCTGCACCCATTTTCCCATTGAATGCAAAAACGGTTTTGTTACCAATTTGTTCTATAAATTGTCGTGCCGTAGAGTTTATAGTATTTAACGATTCAATTTTTAATGTCATAATAAATTTCAATGATTACTTGATTTTTTTAAATTTTCGCTGTTTTGAAAAATTCTTGTAATTTTAAGGGTTCGAGAGTCTAAAATTTGAGTACAAAGATACAGATGATTATCATTATTAAAATCTCAGGGCTTCAAATCTTTGTTAAAATAGTCGTAAATAATTGATGCTCTGTGTTTTCCGGCAATATTCTCTATCTCAATAATTTCAGCTGTTCTAAGTCTTTTCAGGCTCTTAAAATGTTTCATCAGATCAGTTTTAGTTTTTTCACCAATTCCATGTATATTATCAAGTTCAGAAGTTGTTTGTGACTTACTTCTTTTTTCACGATGAAATTTTATTGCAAAACGATGCACTTCATCCTGCATACCTGCAAAAAATTTAAAAAGTTGATCCGTTGGTTTAAGTCCTACTGCTTGTGGAGGAAATCCAATTAACACTTCGTGCGTTTTATGCTTGCTGTCTTTTGCTAGCCCGGCAATTGGGATTTGAAATTTTAGTTCATCCTCAATTACCTGACGAATTATTTCCATTTGTCCAATGCCGCCATCAGCTACAATCAGATCCGGAAGCGGGTAGTTTTCATTTATTAGTCGGGTATATCTGCGGTGTACAACTTCTTTCATCGATGCATAATCGTCAGGACCTACAACCGTTTTGATATTGTATTTTCGATACTCTTTTTTCGATGGCTTACCTTTTTTATAGACAACACAAGCTGCAACTGCATCGGTTCCGGAAATGTTCGAATTATCAAAACATTCAATGTGCAAAGGCAATTTTTGAAGTTGTAACCTATCCTTAACTGATTCTAATAATTGGATAATTCGTTGATCCGGGTTTAATTTTTCAGCTTGTTTTAACTTATCTAATTTAAATTGTTTAACGTTTTGAACGGCAAGATCAAGTAATTTTTTTCGATCACCCCGTTGAGGAATTACAATTGCAGCATCGTTTATTTTGTAATCAATTTTAAACGGTAAAACAATTTCTTTTGATTTACTCTTTAAAATTTCACGCAATTCCACAATGGCTAATGCTAATATTTCTTCTTTTGGTTCGTCTATTCGTTTTTTATATTCAATAGTATAGCCCTGAATTATGCTTCCTTTTGATATACGAAGAATATTAACATAAGCTGAGTTGTCATTTTCATCGTAAGCAAAAACATCTGTTTCGTCTAAAATAGTATTCGAAATAATTGATTTCGATTTGTAATTTTCGATCAAATCATATTTTTGTTTCAATAAATGTGCTTCTTCAAATTTGTATGATAACGCTAATTCATGCATTTTATTAAAAAGCATTTTACTTATTTCGTTGGCATCCCCTTTTATAATTTGTATAATATTTTCAATGTGTTTTCTATATTCTAATGCTGATTCTTTTGCTTCGCATGGTCCATTGCATTTGTGAATATGATATTTTAGACATACTTTAAATTTACCTTTTGCAATACTTTCTTCATTCAAAGGCAATCTGCACGTTCGGACAGGGAAGAGTTGATGAATAATTTCAAGTAAAGAATATATTGTGTAATTTGAACTATAGGGTCCGAAATATTGAGAGCCGTTCCTGATAATATTTCTTGTCTTAAAAACTCTGGGAAATGGCTCATTGGTTATACAAATACTCGGGTAAGTTTTTCCATCTTTCAGTAAAACATTGTATCGTGGTTGATATTCTTTAATCAAATTACTTTCAAGCA
The DNA here is from genome assembly GCA_022709605.1 of Bacteroidota bacterium. GTDB lineage: Bacteria > Bacteroidota > Bacteroidia > Bacteroidales > Paludibacteraceae > Paludibacter. The sequence goes on from JAKLIM010000029.1 coordinate 9,301, forward strand.
GAAGGGCATCTTCTTCGGTATCGACAATTATATATTTGAGCGATGATATGTTTTTGACTAAAACATTCGTTTTTCCGGTTTCATGAATTTTGTTGAAATACGACGAGACTCTTTTCTTTAGGTTCTTCGCTTTTCCAACATAAATAATCTCCTCCGAAACATTTAAATATTGATAAACTCCCGGCACTTCCGGTAGCGAATTTACAAGTTTTCTTAATGTTTCCGATTGGTTCATTTAGTTTAAAAATTTCAATTTATTGACAAAATTAAGTGATTTGTTTCACGTGGAACATATTTTAAATATAAACAATCTTTTTTTTTTATAAATTCAAATAGAATAGGAGGCACTTTTATTGTCGTTTGTTCCACGTGAAACAATGGATTTTTTATATTGATAAACACGAAACATGAGACACAAAATAACAATTATCTTCCCAGAAGAACTAATAAAATATTAACATCGCTGGGCGAAATTCCCGGAATGCGACTTGCTTGTCCGATCGTTTCTGGAGCTATTTTTGTGAGTTTTTGACGTGCTTCTGTCGATAATGAAAGAATAGAATTGTAGTCAATCCTGCCATTGATCGGGATGTGTTCCAAGCGCTGAAGCTTTTCAGCAATTAGTTTTTCGCGAACAATGTAACCTTCATATTTCAACACCACTTCAACCGATTCTACAATTTCTTCTTGTCTGGATGGTATTTCATTTAATTTTTCCAGTAAATCCGGAACTGCTTTTGCCAAATCATTTATTCCGATTTGAGGTCTTAGCACTAAATCGGAAAGTTTACAACCATGTTTTATTTCAGCTGAATTTATTGATAATAAAAACGCATTGATTTGAGTCGGTTTAATGGAGTAATTCTTTAAAAAATCTATTAATTCAGTTTGTTGAATTTTTTTATAGATCAGTTGATCGTAGCGATCTTGTTTAGCCAACCCAATTGAAAATGCTTTTTCGGTAAGTCGCATATCTGCATCATCTTGTCTGAGAAGTAATCTGTATTCAGCGCGTGAAGTAAACATACGATAAGGCTCGTCAACACCTTTAGTTACTAAATCGTCAATAAGAACGCCAATATATGCTTCGTCGCGCGCAAGTGTAAATTCGGCACCCCCAATGCAATTTATATGCGCGTTTATTCCGGCAATCAAACCCTGGCCACCTGCTTCTTCGTATCCTGTGGTTCCGTTTATCTGACCTGCAAAGAATAAATTTTTAATTAACTTGGTTTCGAGTGTGTGTTTTAACTGAGTTGGATCGAAAAAATCGTATTCGATAGCGTAACCAGGTCGATAAAGTTGTGCGTTTTCCAGACCTGCAATTGTTTGAAGCGCTTTAATTTGTGTATGGAGTGGGAGAGAAGATGAAAAACCATTTAAATAAAACTCATTCGAATCAACACCTTCGGGTTCCAGAAACAATTGATGAGAAGTTTTATCCGCAAATGTAATTATTTTTGTTTCGATGCTGGGGCAATATCTTGGTCCGATACTTTGAATTTGTCCATTGTATAGTGGTGAAAACTCCAATCCTTTTCTCAATTCATTATGTGTATTTTCGTTGGTGTAAGTTATCCAACAACTCATTTGTTTCTGATTACGGCTTACACCATCAAGGAAAGAAAATTTATGAAAATCATTCTCGCCAACCTGTTCACTCATTTTACTGAAATCAATGGTACGCCCATCAATTCGGCAAGGTGTGCCGGTTTTCATACGGTCGGATGTAAATCCCAACGATTTCAATTGTTCTGTTATTCCATAAGAAGCGGGTTCCGAAATGCGACCTCCGGTTAACTGTTTCTTTCCGATGTGCATTAAGCCTCCCAAAAATGTACCTGCTGTTAGTACCACACATTTACATTTCATTTCTACACCCAAAGCTGTTACAACTCCCGTAACTGTTCCGTCTTCGATGATTAATTTCAAAACAGTATCCTGCCAGATATAAAGATTTGGAGTATTACTGATCGTTTTAATCCATTCCTCAATAAACTTGCGACGATCACTTTGAGAGCGCGGACTCCACATAGCAGGTCCTTTTGATCGGTTCAACATGCGAAACTGAATGGCTGAACGATCAGTTACAATTCCCATTTGTCCGCCAAGTGCATCGATTTCACGCACAATCTGACCTTTGGCAATGCCACCAACAGCAGGGTTACAGCTCATCTGACCAATTTTGTTCATATCCATGGTGATAAGCAATGTTTTTGAACCCATATTGGCAGCAGCACAGGCTGCTTCATTTCCGGCATGACCGGCTCCAATGACAATGACGTCGTATTTAAAATCCATTATAAAAATTTTCTATTTATTCATTTACTAAACTAATTCAGGTAGTATTGTGAATGCTGTAATGTTACAATTTAAAAGAACAGTCCACTATAACAATGCATCGCTGAATAATGTTTTGGTTTGCAAAGTTATAAAAATATTAGGACAAAATCATTTTGCAACAATTAACGGCTTCACATAGAAATCCATTTAATAATAAATAAAAAAAAGAGTTGCATCAATGACGCAACTCTTTTCAATTAAAATTTAAAAAAATCAAAAACATTTCGATTAAACCACCGGTTCTAAATATTGTGCATAGGAGTAACCTTCTTCACCATCAATTGTCCGAACTAACCACCAAAGGTCGTTGGCTTTACTAATCAAAGTGATAATTTCACCATTAGCAGCTTTACCTACAATTGGTTGATCAGTTCCCGGACCTTTGCGTATATTCAGGTTGCTTCCTTTAGTAATCACTTTCACTTTTCCGCCTTCAGTAACAACTGTATTTACGTTCATAACGAGATCAGAAGATGCAAAATTTGGATCAATTTTATCGTAAATTGCCCATAGTTGATCTTTTACTTCGCCACTAGGAACATTGCCTTCGATATGTAATACGCTTGATTGCTCAAAAACCTGCAAATCAGTTGCGCCGCTTATTTTTGCTGCATCGATAAGTTCAGTATATTTTTCTTGTAAAGTCATAATAAATTATTTAATAGTTAGTTGGTTATCAATTTTAATAGGTTTAAGAGCAGAAACTTTCTGCAATAATTTAGGCAAATCTTGTTTTTTGATTTCGCCTGTTAAGGTAATAATTCCATCTTTTACAGAAGACATTACAGATGAATTGTCCTTTAAAGCATCTTTCAACGCTGAGATTAGCGCTTCGTCAACAGGATTAACCAACGGAATTTGCGGTGCAGGTGGAACAATTGTGAGGTTGTTAGCAACTGATTTCACGTTTTTTACAGCTTTAGCAATTGCTGCAACTGCCAAACTCGTGGCTTCATCTTTAACTGTTCCCGAAAGTACAGCAACACCTTTTTCAACGGCGACAGATACATCTGAAGCATCCGGATTAGCTGCCAGAGCAGTCGAAATTGTGGTTTGCAAATCAGAATCCTTTACCTTTTTGCACGAAGAAAATCCAATGGCAACTGTTAAAACGATTGCCAGCAAAGTAAATAAACTTAATTTTTTCATTTTGAAATAAATTTTTTTAATTAATAATTATAGATAATAATTCGGGCAAATGTAAACATTTTTTTTTAGAATTGAATATAAATATGTTTTATTTACAATAT
>JAKLIM010000029.1:12903-17300 GCA_022709605.1 Bacteroidota bacterium
TTTATTTATCTCAGAATAATCAATCACATCAATACCATTTAAGAAAAATCACATTTATTTTTTTATCAGCAGAAACTATTTTTTTGAATGTATCTACTGTTTCATTTATATTGATACCCGAACTTCTTAAATGATATGGATAAACATTTTTAGGCTTCATTTCGATAACCGCAGATGCAGCTTGTTCAGGCGTCATGGTGTAGGGCAGATTCATGCAAATGAATGCATGGTCGATATTTTTTAATGCGCGCATTTCCGGAATATCTTCGGTATCACCCGAAATGTAAATTCTTTGATTATTCAGCGTAAGAAGGTATCCATTTCCTTCTCCTTTTTTATGAAATTTCAATCTTTCCGGAGTTGTATTATACATTGGAATGGCTTCAATATTAACGCTATTCACGCTTTTAGTTTCATCGTTTTTTAAAATTGTACCGTATCCAAGTTTTTCGATAACACTTAATGGTCCAATAATTTCTGTTTTTTTTGTTTTCAATAAATTGATTAAATCCATTTTAAAATGATCGCCGTGCTCATGTGTTATCAGAATTATATCCGGATTAGAAAATTCTGTATATTTTTCTAAAGAACCCACCGGATCAACAATAATTGTAATTTCGTTATCCTGAATAATAAACGATGCATGTTCAACCGGGAAAAACCGGACTGTATTTTTTGTTTTTGCATTCAATACAGTTGAAAACATGGCAAGAAAAATAAATAAAGAAATGAGTTTTTTCATTGTAGTAGAATATTAAAAATTAAAAAAAGCGCAACTGAGCCCGGTATTTTATTTACCTATGAGCCTTCAGTTGCGCCTCTAAATATTTGATTAAAAGTTGATTATATATTTCCTTCAGCAATAAGATATTCAGCAATTTGAACAGCATTCAGAGCAGCTCCCTTTTTTATCTGGTCGCTAACACACCAAAAAGTAATGCCATTTGGATTTGAAATATCTTTACGAATACGTCCCACGTGAACAGGATCCTTACCCGAAAGGAACAAAGGCATAGGATATTTTTTTTCAGCAGGATTATCAATCACTTCAACTCCGGGTGCAATTTCGAAAGCAGCGCGAACTTCTTCGACTGTAAGTGGACGTTCAGTTTCGGCCCAAACACTTTCGGAGTGAGCGCGTAATGCCGGAACACGAACACACATTGCACTGACTTCAACATCTGAATGCATTATTTTGCGTGTTTCGTGATACATTTTCATTTCTTCTTTGGTATAACCATTATCGGTAAATACATCGATTTGTGGAATAAGGTTATAAGCCAATTGGTAAGCAAATTTACTTACTGTGGCTTGTTCGCCGGCCAAAACTTGTTTGTACTGAAGTTCAAGTTCGTCCATGGCAGCTGCGCCTGCACCTGAAGCGGCCTGATAAGTTGAAACATGTACACGTTTGATATGTGATAAGTTTTCAATTGCTTTTAATGCTACCACCATCTGAATTGTTGTACAGTTTGGGTTGGCAATAATTCCGCGAGGACGAATCATTGCATCGGCAGCATTTACTTCGGGTACAACCAACGGTATATCTGCTTCCATGCGGAAGGCTGATGAATTATCAATCATAACAGCACCGAATTTAGTAATATCTTCGGCATATTCTTTCGAAATACTTGCTCCTGCAGAGGTAAATACCAAATCGAAATTTTTAAAATCATCACCGTGTTTAAGTTCTTTTACAGTGAGTTTTTCACCTTTGAACTCATAAACACTGCCCGCACTGCGTGATGAACCAAAAAGACTCAGTTCAGTTAACGGGAAACTTCTTTCGGCCAACACACGTAAAAATTCCTGACCAACGGCGCCGCTTGCACCCACAATTGCTACTCTCATAATCGATTTTTATTTGTCCCGTAATAATTACAGTTTTTTTACGGGAAGTTATTATTACATTATTGTTTTATTGCCAATTGTTTATATCTTTGTATTTCAAAAATATAACCTGAAATCTGTAATTTCAAATTTTGCTACAAAAGTAATTTATTTTAATAGAATTATCAATATTATGAAATCATGTATTCTGTTTTTTACGTTATTTATTGCTATGTTTTTAAACGCACAGGTAAATGAATCATTTACTGACGGTGATTTTACTGAAAATCCTGAATGGATTGGGCTGAATCAAAATTTTATAATCAACAGTTCAGGCCAACTACAATCCAACGCTACTGCTACTTCTGTTTCTTCACTTTTTACTGCATCCGAATCCATAATAAATGCATCGTGGGAATGCAGGTTAAAAATAAACTATACCACTTCCTCATCAAATTATGCATCGGTATATATTGTAAGCGACAATATTGATGTAATTAACGGTTGTAATGGCTATTATGTTCAGGTGGGTGGCACAAACGATGAAGTTTCATTGTTTGTACAACAAGGAACGAAAAAGACAAAAATTATAGATGGTGTTGACAAGCGAACTGATGGCAATCCTGTTGAAATAATTATAAAAGTAAAAAGGGATGCAAATGGCAATTTCGAACTTTATAGCAAATTAAATTCTGAAACCGAATATTTTTTAGAAGGAAAAGTCCAAAATACGGTGGTAGAAAGTTGTAATTATTTTGGATTACTTTATTCAAACACTTCCACCACAGGTTCAGCCTATTTTTTCGATGATATATTTGTTAATGGAGAAAGAGCTTTAGACACCACAGCGCCTCAAATTGAAAGTATAAGCATCGAAGAACCAAACAAAATTCTAGTTTCCTTTTCTGAAAAAATGAAATTTACAAATGGATTATTCGAAGTGGATAAAGGGATTGGTGCTGCAACCGCAAATCAAATTTCATCGGATTTAAAATCAATTACATTAACTTTCGAAAAAGATTTTGAAAAAGGACAAATTTATACTCTCAATATTACTGGTATTACTGATTTTGCAGGCAATGAATTGAAAACAAATAATATTAGTACCGGCATTCCCGAACCAATTGAGTCAGGAGATTTAGTTTGGAACGAAATTATGTTTGAAAATGCAGAAACCTCTGTTGAATATTTAGAAATTTACAATAAATCAAACAAGGTGTTGAATATTTCCGGATTGATATTTACAACCCGTAAAACGGATGGAACACTTAACACCGGAAATAAAATACCCGAGCAAACGTTTATGGCACCTCAAGCGTATGTGGCATTTTGTTCGGATGCAGATTCATTACGAAAATATTATGATTTACCAGTAGGAAATGAAATTGTTGAAACCCAGTGGACTACTTTGAATAATGAGAGTGCAACTGTAGTTTTGTGCAACGGAACCAAAGATACAATTTACGATGAACTGAATTACACTGCAAAATGGCATCATGTATTAGTTAAAAATCCAAAAGGAGTTGCACTGGAAAAGATCAATCCGTTTCTGGAGACTCAAAGTCAAGCCTCATGGCATTCTGCAGGTTCTGATGTAAAATATGGTACTCCCGGTTATCAGAATTCACAATACCGCGAAATTGATAAAAATGAAACTGATCAGAAATTTGTTTGGGTTGAGCCTGAAGCTTTTTCACCCGATATGGATGGTGTAGATGATGTTTGTTTTATTCACTACAAAACCGATACTAGCGGCTATGTTGCCAACATAATAATCTTAAATTCAGTAGGAGAAAGAATTAGCGTAGTAGCATCAAATACTCTACTGTCAGCCGAAGGATATTATATTTGGGACGGTCGAACCACTAAAGGACTCAATGCGAATGTCGGCATTTACGTGCTTTATTTTGAAGCATTTAATCCAACCACAGGTCAAAAAAAGATCAAAAAATTGCCCGTTGTTGTTACTTCCCGATAATTTTGAAAAATTAACATGCTATAATCCAATAAATCAGCTATCTTTGCACTCGTTTTTAAAATTACAACAGATAAACAAGAATGGAGAAAATAAGTTATGCTTTAGGGCTGAGTTTAGGGAATAATTTGTTAAACAGTGGTATTAACAACCTAAATTATACGAAATTAATCAAAGGTATTCAGGATGTTATTGAACAGAATAAACCTGAAATAAGTTACGAAGAAGCGCAGGCTGTAATAAATGATTTCTTTCAGGAAATGCAGGCTAAAGCGAGTGAAGGAAGCCAAAAAATAGGTAAAGAATTTTTGGAAGCGAATGGAAAACGACCAGAAGTTGTAACATTAGCCAGTGGTTTACAATATGAGATTCTGACCGAAGGTAATGGAAGCATACCTAAAGCAAGCGACAAGGTTAAAGTACATTATCATGGTACATTAATTCAGGGCGATGTATTTGACAGTTCGGTAAGTCGTGGCGAACCAGCCACATTCGGAGTAACACAAGTAATTAGCGGTTGGGTTGAAGCTTTGCAATTGATGCCCGTTGGTTCGAAATGGAGACTTTTCATTCCATCCGAGCTTGCTTATGG
>JAKLIM010000290.1 GCA_022709605.1 Bacteroidota bacterium
AAAGTAAAAGATAATCTAAATGTAGAAGTTGATCCATCACCCAATATTAAAAAGCGATTAGATAAAGCGTTTTTTGTATATCGAAAACCTTCGGGTCTTTTTTTACATCGAACACCTCTATATCAGTCAGTTGCTGCGGCAATGCTTTTCTTTTTTGTTGGTTTCGGGATTAATTATTTCCGTGAGAGTCCTGTTCAGGTTACTCATAATACCACAGAAGTGATTAAATATATCGATAGACCGGTGAAACAGATTGAGTATATAAAAGTGTACGAAAAGCAAGCTCCGTTAGTACAGGAAGTAAAAGTGAAAGAGTCTGAAACTATTTATAAAAGCGAAGAAACTAATCCCGACTTTTCCACCGAAATTTCAGATTACATGTCAACATCTGAAATTGCAATGATCAATTTTGATCAGGTGTTAAACGAAACAAATGGTATAAGCATTGGGAATGATACATTGATACAGAAGATGTTGAAAGATATCCAATGAATTTATTTTTTTAATCAGACATGTTCAACGATAAAAAAAATATGGAATTTTAAGTGTTTCAATACCTGAAACGAAAAATAAATAAAATCAAATGTATGATTTATTAAAAAAGCTGATTCAATTATACGAATCAGCTTTTTTAATATTTTAAATTAACCAACCATTAGTAATCAAATGCTATCTTTTTTCTTATTTTTGTGACATGATTAAATCACTTTACTTTTTATTGATTCTCTGGTTTTTTCCGGTGTCGGTTTTTTCTCAATCCAAAAAACTGTCGGCCAGAAAAGTATTTCCCGGTGAGACTTTATATTACGAAGCCAACTGGGGCTTTCTGAATATTGGGAGAGCACGTACTGTAATTGATAAAAAAATTTATAAAATTGGTTCAAATGTGTGCTATAAAATTGAAGCTGAAGGACAAAGTGAAGGTTTTGGGAAAATTTTCAATGTACATGATAAATGGACAGCTTACATTGATACTGCTACTTTTGTAACACATAAATCCTACAGGAGCATTCGCGAAGGAAATAAAGAATTGGATGAAATTGCTACATTCGATCAAATCAAAAAGAAAGTGGCTGTAAAATTATATGATAAAAAAACAGATGCTTATGTATTGAGCAAAGTTTATGATACACCGGAGCATTGCAAAGATATTATTGCCGGATTTCTGACCGTGAGACTCGAAGAGTTAACCGGCTATTCCGTTGGAGATACCATTACTGTTAATGGATTTTACGAAGATGAAATATATAAAATTAGCGTGTTGTATTTAGGAAAAGAGTTGATAACAATTAAAAATACTAAAATTTCTTGTCATAAATTAATGCCCGTTGTACCCAAAAACAGTCTTTTTGATGGTTATAATTCCGTTGTTGTGTGGCTGTCGGATGATATTTATCAGTCAATAATTCGTATCAAAGCCAAAATGTTTATCGGCTATGTAGTGATGGATTTTAAAAAATAGGTATCATCCTGAAAATAATTATAATACAACATGCTTAAACTGTTTTACGTATTACTAATCCTGTTTATAGTTCCCGTAAATTTTTTCTCCCGCGAAAATTTAAAACTTCAAAATAAGAAAATCAAACTTGGTGAAACCCTCAACTACACTGCAAGTTGGGGTTTTCTGACTATCGGCACAGCCAGTACTATTATTGATAAAAAATTATACCGGATTGGTTCCAATATTTGTTATAAAATTGATATGAAAGGACAAACCAACGGCGTGGCAAGTGTGTTTTATCTTCACAATAGTTGGACTGCTTATATCGATACAAAAACATTTACTACTCATAGGTCGTTTCGAAGTATTCGCGAAGGAAATTATCAGAAGGATGAAATTGTTTATTTCGATCAACCCCGAAAACTTGCAACATTGAAAATACGTAACAAACAAACTTTGAAATACGAAACGCGAAAAGTGTATAAAACCACTTCCGAAATTCGCGATTATGTTGCCGGAAGTATGCTCGTAAGATTACTCGATTTTCCGAAATATAATGTGGGCGACACACTTTCGGTTCAAGGTTTCTACGAAGAAAAAGGGTATCGGGTCGATGTGATTTATGTTGGAAAAGAATATGTAAAAACCGGAGATAAGAAAATTCGTTGTTGCAAAATTAAACCAATATTACCTGACAAAAGTGCATTTACAAGTAAAAATGCCGTCGAAGTGTGGATATCGGACGATTATGCTCAAAAAGTTATCCGAATCCGTGCCAATATGTTGTTTGGCAATATTGATCTCGATTTAAATAACTGATTTTATTTTCTATTCGGAGTGCGACTTTAAGTTGCGCCCAGAATTAGAAAATTGGGCTAAATACGTTAATTAAATACAATAATGCCATATTAAATTAAATATATTGCTCAAAATCACACACAAAATTTCACCAAACAACTACATAAAAAACTATATTTTAGCAATTTCTATCCTATTAAACCGGGCAAGTTCTCTTCAATAATTGTCTTACGAATTATCGTCACTTTTGTTCTGATATACTCTGTCTTTTTGAGACCCTCTAAAAGTTACAGGCTACGCAGGTATCTTTTAAACTCCTTATCTACTACATATTAAGCCAGAACAATCAATTTTATCAATTTTATCAAAAAGTTTGCTGTAAAAATTATTTATTTATATTTGCAGCATACATTTTCAAAACCGTATGATAACCATCTGTTCTACATATCCATCAACTTTACAGCTTTTACCTAAGCGAAAATTCGCCATTGAGCATGCAGTAAGTTTCATACAAATTACCCACCCCAATACATTAATACTAATTAACCGGTTATTTTATTGTTTTCTGTCCATTTTTAAGGAGATAGGTGCATTTGTTTATGTCAATCATTTTTTATTGAGGGGTTTTTTACCCAAAAAGTGTTTTGAACTTACTCCGCTCTCGGGTTTTGTTCCGAACATTTGTTTTGTACTAATTCCGCGTTCGGATTTAGTCCCATACATTTGTTTTGTACTAATTCCGTGTTCGGGTTTAGTTCCGAACATTTGTTTTGACCTAATTCCGCGTTCGGGTTTAGTTCCGAACATTTGTTTTGTACTAATTCCGCGTTCGGATTTAGTTCCGAACAATTGTTTTAAGCATTTTGCGTATTCGGATCTGATTATTCCAAAATATTCTGTACAAACTGCATTCACCGAATTTGTTTCATGCATCATAAATCTCTTTCCATATCAATCCTTAAAAATAAAAATTTCATTAACTGCTCTTATCAACATACAAAGAAACAGAGCATTAAATCAATCTAATTATGTTACGAATAACGTATAACCAATTAAGCACCAAAGTTGTGGGCAACCTTGGTGAACGAACCATTGAGCTTTCGAACCAGACGGGTAACGAAGCCATCATCAACCATCCATTGTTTCTGGAGGTAAAAAGCAAATTTCAGGAATATGATACGGTGGTCATCAAACGAACATTCAGCGGAATGGGAACAAATGTTATAACTGCCGACCTGTATCGTGGACGTATTGACAACTCAATACATAAAATAATTTCCGGAATGGCCGCCATCAAAGGTTTGGATCAAAGTGAAGATGCACAACACCTTTTGGATATTTACGCCGAAACGGGAGATATCCGCGGTAAAAGTTATGCCGACGAAAGTGTAATTCACAAAAAACGGATCGAGAAATTTAATTTGCCCGAAAACAAAGAACGCATTGCCCGACTGGGACTTACGCAGCAGGTAAACCTGTATGTGGAAACTGTAACGGGATTCGATGCACTTTTCCTGGATCAGGCACAGGCTAATTCATCATTGCGCCAACTGTCTACGGCCACAGCCACCCGTCAGTACCTCGAAGAAGCATTGCGCAATTACTTTGGTTTTGTTACCGCCATGCGCCACATAGCTCCCTACGATGCATTGTACGCCTCGCTCAGCGAAGTGGTAAAAGCTGCCCGACTAAGTAAACGAGCTGGCGGTGAAGAGGAAACAACGCCACCGGTGGTGTAAAAAAGGGAAATAATAAAACACCTTTTATTCATTGGTTGGTGGAGTTTAATCCGGCATAAGTTCGGCATTAGCTTCGGCATAGCGTTCCGCTATGCCGAAGCTAAAACAAGGCTTTGCCTTGCATATTCAGTAGTAGATACCAAAATAAGAAATTGTGTTTAAAAAATTAAATAATATTCTCAATTTAAATAAATTAGATATATTTGTAATGATATTTTCAAAAAGTTGTCGCTCATGCATACTGTGAAATAACATTGAATATTCCAGCCAGAGGCCGGCTTTTAGCTGCGACGAAGCGAGACGCTTCGCCGAACAATGGGGACTGAATTTTTTTACCCCCGCTCCCGCGCGATTGTATCGCGTGGGAAGTAGAAATGAAAAAAAATATAGGTTTAACTGATAGGTTTGCCTCCTCCGCTGCCGCGCGATTGTATCCCCGCTGCCGCGCGATTGTATCGCGTGGCAAGTCAGTTAACAAGCAAATTATAATCAAAAGAAAAAACAGTTACAATGAGTAGAAATTATAAATTCCATAATCCAGAAGGAGTCTATTTTGTAAGCTTTGCCGTTGTAGAATGGATAGATGTGTTTACACGTAATGAATACAAGGATATACTTCTCGATAGTTTAAGATATTGTCAGAAGGAGAAAGGGATGGAGATATATGCCTGGTGCGTAATGAGTAATCATGTTCATTTAATATTTAGTAGTGTTAAGGAAGAAAAGCCAGAATTGATATTAGGTAGTTTTAAGCGTTTTACGAGTAAAGCCATAGTGGCAGCAATAAAAGAGAATCCACAAGAAAGCAGAAAGGAATGGTTGCTAAACCAATTTGAAGAAGCAGGAATAAAATCGTCCAATGTAAAACAGTATCAATTATGGAGGCACGACAATAAACCAATAGAACTTTGGAGTAATAAAGTTATTGATGAGAAGTTAAATTACATTCATAATAACCCTGTTGAAGAA
>JAKLIM010000291.1 GCA_022709605.1 Bacteroidota bacterium
CCCGGAGGACAAAAATTGGTTGATAAAGCTGTACTTATGTTGAATCGTTCTGCTGAAGATGCCGTAAAAGAAGCGACGCCAATTTTTAAAACGGCCATAAAAAACATGTCATTTTCAGATGTTATGGGCGTTCTGTTTGGTGGTGAAAATGCTGCTACACAATATCTCAGAGCCAATACGTACAATGAACTGAAAGTTGCATTTGCTCCTAAAATTAATGAATCGTTAGCAAAACCGCTTTTAGCCAATGTGTCAACCAATGAATCGTGGAATTTATTGACTAACGGTTATAATTCGGTTGCATCGAGTCCGATTGGTTCCATTGCAGGACTTAAAAGAGTAGATGTAAATCTTGTGGATTACGTCACCGGAAAAGCTTTAGATGCATTATTTATTAAAATTGCTATGGAAGAAAAAGCAATCCGCACCGATCCTGTAGCCCGTGTATCCACATTGTTGAAAAGAGTTTTCAGTCAGTTGGATAAAAAATAATTAACAATTTCTAAAGCATTATTTTTTGATAAATGAATCCTTTTTTATGTAAAGTTTTTCGATCTTATTAATTATTTATAAAACTATGAAGCAAATTAGTCATTTACAGCACAAAGATATTGATTTGAATCGTTGGGATCAATGCATCTCCGAATCGATAAATCAATTGACTTATGCTTTTTCGTGGTATCTCAATATAGTTAGTCCCGGTTGGGAAGCATTGGTAGCAGGTGATTATGAATTTGTTATGCCAATTCCTGTGAAGCGGAAATATCATTTTCCGTATGTTGTTCAACCCCATTTTACGCAACAATTGGGCGTTTTTTCAAAAAATCCGGTGAATGAAACGATTTTAAACCAGTTTATAAAAAAAATTCCATATTACAGTTATCAATTGAATCTGAATAAGCAGAATATTAATTCTGAAATTGAGGTGTTGCCCAATTATATTCTCAACCTGAATTCGGCATATACATTAATTGCTTCTAAATATTCTAAAAATACGCAACGAAATATTGAAAAAGCGCAGAAAAACTCGCTTATAATTGATAATCAATTGAGTACGGACGATTTTATTGAGTTTTATAAAGCAAGCCAAAAAACATATCAACCTGCACAAGGCGATATTATCCGAAAAATAATTGACGCCGGTATTGAAAAGAAGATTGTTAATTTATATGGAATCAGAAGTTCTGATAATGAGCTTGTTGCATCTTTGTGTATTTTAATTTCATCCAAACGCATGACTTACCTTTTACCGGTTTCGAGTACTGAAGGGAAAAAATTATCAGCAATGTTTTTGATGATCGACAAATTGATCAGGCAAAATGCCGAAAAGGAAATCATTTTCGATTTTGAAGGTTCGCAAATTGATGGGATAGCCCGTTTTTATAAAGGTTTTGGTGCTGAAAATCAGCCCTATTTCATGCTTAAAAGATTTCGACCATCTTATTTAATAGGGAGATTTACCAAACAATGAAACAAATGAATTTACAATGAAAGTTTTATTTATATCAGCCTGGTATCCAAATAGGTATGATGCAATGGCGGGCTTGTTTGTACGCAAACACGCCGAAGCGGTCAGCTTATATTGTGATGTCAGAGTGCTTTATGTGCATGCTGACGAAACTATTGAGAAAACTGAAATTGTAGACAACACTTTCCCGGGATTTACTGAAACCTGCGTATATTATCCGGCCAATTCGAACCAATTCTTAAAGCTCTTCAGGCTTTTAAGGGCTTATCAATCAGGATTCAGTCATATTTCAGGGCAGGGATTCAAGCCTGATTTGATTCATGCTAATATTTTAACGCGAACCGGTTTTGTAGCCTATCTAGCAAAAAAAACCAAAGGAATTCCTTTTGTAATTAATGAACACTGGTCGCGGTTTTTGCCCGGGAACAAGGCTTTTAACAATATTTTTCACAAATATCTTACACAGAGGATTGTGAAAAATGCCTCTTCGGTTTTGGTTGTATCCGAAATTCTTAAAAAAGGAATGATTGCCAATGGATTACAACATCCGAATATCCAAATAGTAAACAATGTGGTTGATGATTTCTTTTTCAACGAAGTTCCTGGTGAAATCCGTACAATGAAGAGACTGCTTCATATTTCTTGTTTCGAAGAAAAATCAAAGAATATTTGTGGGATATTAAGAGCAACAGCTGAACTTTCGAAAATGCGCAATGATTTTGAATTGGTTTTAATTGGTACAGGTAAGGACTTTGAAATGTCACGTGAATTTGAAAAAACATTGAACCTAAAAAAGGGAATTTTGCAATTTGTAGGCGAAAAAACACCTGAAGAAGTTGCCGAATGGTACCGAAACTGTGATGGAGTGGTACAATTCTCGAACTACGAAACTGCCGGAGTTGTAGTAGCCGAAAGTTTGGTAAGCGGTAAACCTGTCATCAGTTCAAATACGGGCATTGCACCCGATTTTATTAATGAAAGCAATGGGATTTTAGTTGAACCGCGTGATGAAAAAGCACTCCTTGCTGCAATGAATTATTTACTGAATAATTTAGACAAATATGATTCAGCAAAAATAAAAGAAAATGCTCGTGAATATTTCAGCTATAAAAATGTGGGTGAAAAAATCATCGAAGTTTACCGAAAAACATTAGAAAAAACGGTTTAATCATTGTAATAATCATAATACAAAGATTCAATTTCGCCGGCAAATCCGTAGCCACATGGTGAAGCATATTTAACACAGTCTTTACAGCGCAGTTTAAATTTATCAAGCAAATTGTTTTTTTGCAGGTATTTCAAAGCCAGCTCATAATTTGTATAAGCACTATTGTAGTATTGCTCCGACATATCACCATAATCATAAGTGAATTTGCAGGCATTTTCGACCAGAGTTACCATTAAATCGCCCAATAATTCAGGCGAAGATTTTAAAATACGAAATTCGGCAATTGCTTTTTTTGCAACCGAAAAACGTGTTTTTGGCTCTGTGTATTTTCCTTTGGGATAAAACTCATTTATAATAATTTTCCTGTATTTTTCGAACATTTCTTTTTCGTTTGGATTCAGAAAAAACTCCAAATACTCTTTTACAGGCTTCATATTTTCGTACATTTCGAGCACTGTTTCAATTAATTGCTCCTTGGTGAGCGATTGTAAATGTTTCTTTAATGCTGGTTTCGACATAATGAAATGAATTTGAATAGAAAATATATATGATTTTTTTTATTATTAAAACTTTATCTCTCAAACAATTTTTTCAGCAAATCCGGACGTTTAAGTTTTTGCAAATCACGTTGAATGGCTTGTCGGTATTCGGGTTTGTACCAGAAAAAGAATTTGCGCTGTTCTAATTTTTCTTCTTTTGTTTTGGGTGTAAAAATGGGTTCGAGCGTGTAAGGATGATACCCCGAATAATAAATTTCGGTGGCTAATGTCATCGGAGTAGGGGTAAAGTCCTGTATCTGTTCCAGCTTGAAATCCAGTCTTTTAGTGAGTACAGCCAGGTCGGCCATGTCCTCGTTTTTGCAACCCGGGTGGCTCGATATAAAGTATGGTATTAACTGCTGATTCATTCCTGTTTCGCGATTAATTCGTTCGAACTGTGCTTTAAACTGTCCGAAATAATCAAACGAAGGTTTACGCATAAGTTTCAGCACATCATCGGAAGTATGTTCGGGAGCAATTTTCAGTCGACCTGAAACATGTTTCGTGACCAGCTCACGTGTATATTCGGCATGGCTTTTATTCACTTCCTGATCTTTTACATCAGTCAATAATATATCGTACCGAATGCCGCTCCCGATAAATGATTTCTTGATTCCTTTCATTTCGTCCACCGAACGATAAATGTCGAGCAAAGCGCTGTGGTCGGTATTGAGGTTAAAGCAAACTTTCGGGAAAATACACGAAGGCTTTTTACATTTTTTGCAAATCTCTAAATCGTTTCCCTGCATACGGTACATGTTGGCCGAAGGACCGCCCAAATCGCTCAAATATCCTTTAAAATCAGGCATTTCAGTAATCTTTTTTACTTCTTCGAGTATCGATTTCTTCGAACGCGAAACGATAAATTTACCCTGATGAGCCGAAATGGTACAAAACGCACAACCGCCAAAACAACCCCGGTGCAAATTAACCGAAAACTTAATCATTTCGTAAGCCGGAATGGTTTTTCCTTTGTATTTGGGATGCGGAACGCGCGTGTAGGGCAAATCGAACGATGCATCCAGTTCGGCTTCGGATAATGGTGTGTATGGCGGATTGACTACAACCCAGCGATTGCCGGTTTTCTGTAGCAAACGGTCGGCTTCCATGCGGTTCGATTCTTCCTCAATGTGTTTAAAATTAGAAGCATAGCGTTTTTTATCTTTCAGACAATCTTCGTGCGAAACAAGTGTTACATCTTTCCAGACTGAACCGGGAATTTCTTTTGATAAAAATGAAGTTTGTGGAATATCGGTCATTTCGCTGAAAGATGTACCGGATTTAATTTGCTTAATTAACTCACGGAGCGGTTTTTCGCCGTTTCCATAAATCAGCAAATCGGCTTTTGAATCCATCAAAATAGAAGGCATCAACTTGTCCGACCAGTAATCGTAATGCGTAAATCTACGGAGCGAAGCCTCGATGCCGCCAATCAACAAAGGCACATCAGGATATATTTTTTTCAGGATGTTACAATAGGTAATTGTAGCATAATCCGGACGCATACCAGCCTTGCCATCAGGCGTATAAGCATCGTCCGACCGAAGGCGTTTATTGGCAGTATAATGATTCACCATCGAATCCATGTTTCCGGCCGAAACAGCAAAAAACAAGCGCGGTCGCCCCATTTTTTTGAAATCGCGTAAATCATCGCGCCAGTTGGGTTGAGGAATAATGGCTACTTTCAGTCCTTCCGATTCCATTATTCGGCCTATAACTGCTGCGCCAAAAGCAGGATGATCGATGTAAGCGTCGCCTGTAAACAGCA
>JAKLIM010000292.1 GCA_022709605.1 Bacteroidota bacterium
TTGGTTTTGTATTTCTATATCTGTAAAAACATAAATATGTTTTAAAATACAAAAGTAAACTTAACTATTTTTGCAATATTTGAGATTATAAATTACTTTTGCCCACATAATACTCTAACCGGTATTCTCTGAAACTTTAAACTGAAAATTATATGTTTGCAACACAATTAATCAATATTATATTATCTCTTCGCTGTACCTCAGACTGTCTTTTGATAGTTTCTGAAGTCGGTTGAAGGGATTTTTTGTTTTATGAACTTAACTAAAAACATCTAAATTGTTATTGCAAATCTTCAAATGTGTATTTTACAATAGAACAATAAATCAAATCATCAATTTAACTAATGAAAAAGAAAATTGTAATCTCCCTTTTCGCATTTTGCACTTTAGCAGCATTTTCCCAGCAAAAAAGAGATGTTAATAACTTTATAATAAAACTCAATTATGGATTGGTAAACAGCGAACCTTTGGATCCAATGCTAATCGGGACT
Organism: Bacteroidota bacterium; assembly: GCA_022709605.1. GTDB lineage: Bacteria > Bacteroidota > Bacteroidia > Bacteroidales > Paludibacteraceae > Paludibacter. Next base: position 492 of record JAKLIM010000292.1, read on the forward strand.
GGAATTCCAGTGATTTTTGATTTTAAGCCAATTAGAAAAGCCAATTTTGGGATTGATTTAGATTACAAATTCAGTGCTACTTCAGAAGCAGGTGTCTATTTTAATTACTCAGAATTATTTAGGTTCGGAATTACCCAGTTTTTGAATACTAACGGAGAGCAGTCATGGACTTACAATCTTCAACCAACTAAAACACTTTATTATGGTCTGAATTATTTATATGATATTCCCATTTTAAAAGGTACGAGATTGGAATTTTATTCAATTTTAAGGACAGGATTTGTATCTGAAAAATACTTAGTATATCATAATGAAATATCTGGAGAAAATTACAGTAGTGGTTCTATAACTGAAATTTGGGATAAACCTGAATTTGAAATTGGGCTCGGTGCAGGTGTAAATTATTATTTATTGAGAAATTTGGGAGTTTTTGCTGAAGCTCAAGGGGGTAAATTTCATAATAATCAACTCTTTAAATGGAGAACTGGCATTGTTATTAAGCTCTGATAAATAATTAATTAGTGATAATTTTCAAAAAATGAAACCATTGTATATAATGCTATTTTTAGTAATTAATTTGCTATCTTTTTCGGCTAATGCACAATTTAATGAAAGCAAAAAATCACTATCCAACCGCATTGAATTAAAGCTGAATTATTCTAATGTTAACAGCAATCAAATTATCCCTGATTACACAAACAGCACAACACTTTTAAAGGAATTTATTTATAAAAAAAATCCACAATATAACTTTGAAGGATTGTATTTATTGAATGAAATATGGTCTTTTGGCGTATATTTAGGTTATTCAAGAGGAACTTATATTAGGTATAATGCCGAATATAATAATGATGATGATTCCTATTTTGTTTCAATGAATAGTTTTGGGAATTCTTTGTCTTATGGCGTTGAATCAAACATACAATTGTTGCCCTTGTTGTTAAAATCTGAAAATCTTCGTTTCAATTTATACTGTCCCGTTAGAATTGGAATGGTCTCACAAAACCTTACAACATCTTTTGTAACAAATACTAAAATTTGGGAAAAACCAGTGCTTGAGTTTGGAGCAGGTTTAGGACTAAGTTATTATTTTACTAAAAATATTGGAATATTTGGTGAGTATCAATTAGGGCAGTTTTATAACAATAGATATACTCAGTGGAAAATGGGTTTGGCTTTAAAATTTTAGAAAATGACTAAATTATATTATGCAGCATTAACTGTTTTTTATGTTTTTGCATTTTCATCCTGTCATTCGATAGTCGAAGATGAATTTGAAAACTACAAACCAGTCCCGGTAATGAATGGCTTACTTCAGGCCGACAGTACAATGCGCATCCAAATAAGTTTAACCGCAAATTTGGCAGATTCTACACTGAAATTTGTGGATAATGCAATGGTAATTATCGAAAGCGATGTGAATACGCCCGAAACTTTAAGCTACACCGCCGAAGGTTGGTATGTAAGTGAGCAACGGGTTAAAGCAGGAGCAACATATACCTGTAAAGTGTTGATTGAAGGATTTCCAGTCATCACGGCTCAAACCGCTGTGCCTGAAGCAACTGATTTTGACTCAATAGTATTTACTGAATTTGCAGGTAGGGGCACTGAAGGAGAAAAAATTTCTTCGGTAGAGTTTCGTATTCCAAACAATAATTCCAAAAAACAATTTTGGGAAGTTCAGCTCATAACCGAAGGTTTGAAACCCAATTTCAACTTTGAAACTTACGAATGGACAGAACACTTTGGCTCTGAGATAGAGTATATTTATATGGTAGCAGCTCAGGACTCTGTTTTACTTAACGAGGCAAATCCACTTACAGTTTTCTCGAATCAAAAAATTAAAAAGCCGGATTATACAGTGAAGTTTTACGTCAACGAAAGTTATGTTAATCTCCGTTACAGCGACACTCCTTACATCTTATTAAAAACCATTGATGAATCGTACTACAAATATCTGAAGCAGTATTATTTATACGACTCAGCAGAGGGGATAAGTATAGGTAAATCACCACAAAGGTATCCCTTGTATTCGAATATTAAAAATGGAATGGGGGTTTTTACAGGGATATCGAGTGTCAGGAAAGAACTGAAAGTGACATTTAGCAATAATGAATAGACGAAAAAATCAAGTAACATTAAAGAGTGTGTAATTGATATTATTTCAAAACTATATTTCTTTTTTTAAGTTGATTAATGGTTTTTTCTGCCGAAATATAAGTAGCTCGATCTTCGTTCAGTCTTTCGTCGAGTGCATGTTTCTGACTTTCGGTTAATTCATATAGTCCGGAATCATCCACGGTTATAGTTACCGGTTTCGAATGATAAGTATTTTTAATTTTTTCAAGTATATCACCGGGTATATCCTGAGCCGATTCAAAATAAAATGTAGTTTGCATATATGAAAAATGATTAAGAATGTGCGAACAAATGTAAGTGTTTAAATACTAATAACCAATAGTTTTACAAATTTATTTTTCAAATGAAATTAAAAATTCTAACCATCTTTATATTTATATCCATTTGTACTAATTTAGTTTTTTCGGTTCAACTTTCGGGCTTTGTGCGCGATGCACAAACAGGCGAAGTGCTGATTGGAGCAAATGTTTGGGATAAAAATCAGAATACAGGCACCACCACCGACAAGCGCGGTTATTTTAGCTTGAAAGTGAATACTCCCTGTATTTTAAGTGTTTCATATATTGGTTATAAATCACAAACTACAACTATCGAAACTGCAAAAGATACTTTGCTGAATGTGAAACTCGTAGCGGAAAACAACTTAACCGAAGTGACCGTAACGGCAACACGGGAGAAAAACTACGATGTTACCCGCTTGTCAGCCAAAGAATTATCTCTTGTGCCTACAATCGGAGGCAAACCCGATGTGATTAAAGCATTGCAGTTGCTTCCGGGCGTACAAACACAGTCGGAAGGCATGAGCCTTATGATGGTGCGCGGTGGCGAACCCGGTCAGAATCAATATTTATTAGATAATGTGCCATTGATTTATGTCAATCATCTGGGTGGATTATTTTCTGTATTTAATCCTGACATGATTAATTCGGTCGATTTTTATAAAGGTAATTTCCCAGCCCGACAAGGCGGAAAATTGTCATCGATTGTGGACATTACGCAACGCGAAGGTGATGTGTCGAAACATCAGGGATCGTTCAGTTTGGGAATAACCGACGCTTCTTTTACTTTCGAAGGTCCATTGGCCAACAAAAAAATGAGTTATATCGTTACTGCCCGCAAAACACTGATTGATGCTTTGTTTGCAGGAGTTAGTGTTATTTCGGACGGTAATAACGCCCTTGTAGCGTACGGTTTTCACGATATAAATGCCAAACTGAGTTGGAAACCCAATGAACAAAATAATTTAAGTCTAAATCTTTATCAGGGAGACGATTATTTGAACTCTTGGACAAAGCCATGGATGATGAAAAACAATGAAAAAAGCCACATCAACCAAAAATGGGGAAACTGGTTGATATCAGGGCGTTGGAATCGGGTATTCAGCTCCAAACTTTATGCTGAAAATATAATTTCTTACAGTCGGTATCGCAATAGTTCGGGTCAGCTATACGGATATGAAGATGCAGGCGTAATAAAGGAGATTGAAACAGAAATCAAAAGTTCGGTCAAAGATTTAACTTTTCGTTCGGCATGGAAATATGCTTTTCTTAAAAACTGGAATATGGAATTTGGCGGTCAGGCTGGTTATTTGATTTATGAACCCAATTACAATTACCTATCTACTTCAACAACACCAATTATAAGTGATGTGTATCATGCTATCGAATCAGCTGTATATCTTGATAATAAAATTAAACTGATACCTTCGCTCCTGTTTCAACCGTCGATGCGTATCAGCAATTTCACCAACAATGGTGAAAATTTTATGGAAATTGAACCGCGTGTAAATTTGTCGTACAAACTGAATAGTAATCAGAGTTTTAACCTGAATTATATGCGGGTAAGTCAAAGTTCGCATTTGGTATTTGCACAATCAGAACTTTTGAAACGCGAAGTATGGTTGCCTGCCACTTCGGTATTGCCGCCTGAAATTTCGAACCAATATTCTGCTTCGTGGAACGGGAACTTTTCACAAGGAAGATACAGCACCGAAACCAATGTGTATTTCAAGCGAATGACTCATTTGGTTACGCTGAAAGAAGGGTACGAAAATATGATTGGCATTACAGGCATCGAAAATAAGATAGAGTCGAATGGCAAAGGAATAGCTTACGGAGCAGAATTTATGTTGCGTAAAAATACCGGAAAATGGACAGGATCAGCATCTTATGGTTGGTCGTATTCCGATCGTACGTTTGCAAATATCAATGCCGGCAAAAGTTATGAATTTGACTTTAATCGTCCGCACAGTTTTACACTGAACGTAAACCGAGAATTGAAAAACAACTGGAACATGAGCACCGTATGGATTTT
>JAKLIM010000293.1 GCA_022709605.1 Bacteroidota bacterium
TTACATGATTAATGGTTCGTTGATAAAAGAGTCAGTAGGCGACAAAATATCAGTAACAGATATTGAATCAGGAACTTATATTTTGAAAATAAAAAATGGAGATAAACATGCTGCTTATCCGATATTTATAAATCATTAGACCATCTTTAATATAAAAAAGGGTTCATTCGATTTTGAATGGACCCTTTTTTATATTTTAGTGACTTTTCCGATAACTCAGTATGGCCAGACTATTGAAAAATATCGCAAAACCACAAAGTGCTGCAAAGTGCCATTTCAGGTCTAAAAAGCTGCTGCCTTTCAGGAAAATGGATCGAAGTACTTCAACCATATACTTTAACGGACTGAAGCGACTGAAAACCTGCAACCAATCGGGCATACTGCTCACCGGAGTGTAAAGTCCGCTCAGAAATATGAACGTTATCACAAAGAAAAACATCATAAACATGCCTTGTTGAACCGTGTTTGCAAAATTAGAAATAACCAATCCAAAACCGGAAAAGGCGAGCACAAAAACTGCCGCAAAGACATAAATCTCGAAATATCCACCTTTGGATACTAATCTGTAAAAGAGCCAGGCCACAAAAAAACAGATCGTAAGTACAATAAAACCGATGACCCAATAAGGAATTAGTTTTGAAAGTATTAGACTAAATTTACTCACCGGCGTTACGTTCATTTGCTCAATGGTTCCCTTTTCTTTCTCACCTACAATATTCAGGGCCGGTAAAAATCCGGTAAGCATGGCAAGCATCATCATAAGTATGGCAGGCACCATGGTGTATTTATACTCCAGGTAGGGGTTGAAATTGTATCGGGGTATTATTTCCACAGTTGGCACATTTCCACGTAAATTATTACCCGACATGTATTTTTCACGAAGTTCAGTGCTGAAATCGTTAAGTATGGTAACTAAATAACCACTGCCGAGTCCACCTTTAATACCGTTTACAGAATTGGCCGAAACCAGAACATCCGTATTTTGGTTGTTTATCAGATTTTTTTCGAAATCAGGTGGAATAACCAGTACAATATCAGCCTCGTTTTGCTCAACGCTTGTTAATGCCTGCGCATAATTTTCCGACACATTAGTTAATCGAAAATGACCTGACGAAACAATTTTTTGAATTAATCTGCCGGAAAAAGTGCTGTGATTATTGTCAACTACTGCAAGGTTGATGTTTTTAATGTCGAAATTGGCCACCATGGGGAAAAGCGCCAGTGCCACAAAAGGCAAAACGATAACAACACGCGGTAAAAACTTATTGCGTTTGATTTGTTTAAACTCCTTTTCGAGCAGGTATTTTAACATGAACGATAACTTTATTACTGAATTTACTTATTCAAAGTCTTGATGTTCAATACGTATAACTAAAAAGTTGGAGATAAGCTTATTTGGGTGCAAATTTCAACTTTGTAAGACCAATTCCAATTAATATCCAGAATAATTCGCGAATACGCGTGCATAATCCTATGTACACACCTAAACCTGCAGGAATGGACAGGAAACTTACTGCCAACGCAAAACCACCTTCACGAACACCCATTTGCATTGGCGCAAAAAAGAAAATATTGGCTACCAAAGTTGCAAAGGAAACGATCAAAATACACTGTATAAAGCTGATTTCAAAACTCATTGGCATAATCATAAAATAAACTTCCAAACACGAAATGTATCTTGAAAGCAATTCAACGCCCAAAGATAAAAAGAATTTTTTCTTGTTATTGTTGTATAAATCGCCTATCAGAAAATCCATTTCTTCAATTCGTTCCTGATTTCTGACTTTGTAGATTCGAATTCTTCTACCTACAAATGGCAATTTACAACCCAGCTTAATGGCTTTGCCAATTATACCTTTTTTGTAAACAGTAAATCCCGAATAAATCAGAATGACTGAGCCAATAATTATTGCCCAAAGTATTATTTTTATAGAGGCCGGAATTACGGGAACAATGGTTAAAAACAAAGGTACAGACAAAAACCAAAAGATAAAATGCGACACATAATGCATCATTATGTACAGTAAAACTGAAGAAGTTGCTTTGTGTGTTCCTAAATTCGACCTTAATTCCAATACTTTATAAGGTTCGCCGCCTATGCCGAGTGGAGTAATGTAATTTATGGCATAAGCACTTATTGTAAGTTTGAACAAATGCCAGTTGCTAACTTTTTTCTGTTCATTGTTCCCTACGCCAATAATAATTGAAAGAGACAAAGCATTTGTATAATAAACCAGTATCCAAATACTTAGAATGGCTAAAAACCACCAACCGGTTTGACTAAGATTATCCATAATCGTAGTAAAACCTAATTTATATGCCATAAAAAATAAGATTGCGACTCCTATAATAAAAAAATAATCGCGAAATTTTTTTAAATTATTTGACATATCAAATTGATTTTATTCAAACGATTTGCATATTTTTTCGTGCTTCCTTTGTGCTATAATTTTCACGGCAGCCAACACTACTATTTCCCAAAATAAATAAACCCAAACCACATTAAAGAGTACCGATATAAATAAGACTATGGTACGTCCATTAAAAGTTAAAATATCAAGTAACGGCATCAATTTCAAACTTTTAGCTTTGAATGAAAGTCGCACATCATCAGGCAGATTATCGCCGTATTTCTCCTTAAATCTTTTCAACATTTTTTGCAATTCCGGCGTTTGTCTTTCCTGATTTATCGTGTACAAAATATAAAATCTTGAGAAAAATTTATTCACACCTTTGGGCATTTTGGCTACTCTCGCTTTAATTGATTCCGACGATTCGAATTCTTTACCCTTATCTTTATTTACAAACATAAGATGTAAAGTTTTGTAATAATCAGTCAACCCTGCCTGGTTTGTATGGTTATAAGCAGCTAAAAATGCTACCGGTATAAAAAGCCAGGTATCAAACTCTATATTAGAGCGATGAATAAAAGCAATATAGATTAGAAAAAACCAAAAATCGCCTGCAAAACCATCTAATATTCTACCAATTTCTGATTTAATTCCTGTCAGACGGGCCAATTGTCCGTCAACACAATCGAGAATATTGGCCATAATTAAGAACAATATTCCTAATAAAGCAAACGAGATAGAGTAAGGAAAATAAAAGAAAATACCTGCTGCAGAACCAACAAAAATGGAAAAAATAGTAACCATATTTGGTGTTATTCCTGTATTTTTAAGGGCTTTGGCTATTATAAAACCTACTGGTCTAAAAAAAATCCGATCGATATAATTTTCTGTTTCTATCGATTTCAAAGAAGATTCTAATTCTGAATTCATATTTTATTTAAAAGAATATCCACCACTCAAAACAATTATTTCGCCATTGAAATATTTGTTTTCGATGATCATTTTATATACTTCCGACAGTTCATCTGCATTGCAAAACCGTCCGAGTGCTATTTTATTTTCTATATTTTTCCTGATTTCCGCAGGTTTATTTTTTTGCCATTCGGTATCCACAAATCCCGGGGCAATACCATTTACTCGAATTTTGTAAGGCTCTAAAAATTTTACCAGATTTTGAACCAAAGCATGTACTGCCGATTTCGAAACCCCATAAGCCAACGAAACAGAATGAGCATAAATACCCATCAGCGAACCTGTAAATAAAACATTTCCATCTTGCAGTATTCGTGGCAAAATTCGCTGCAATAGAAAAACAGGGAAATGTACATTGCCAAAAAACACTTTCTCCCACTCTTCAATTGTTGTTTGTTCAAATGAAGTCCGGCAAGTAAGTCCGGCATTAAACACGATGGAATACAGATAGATATCATTTTCATTTAAAAAGGATTCGATCTTGCTAATGGAATCCTTTTCGGTAATATCAGCCTGTAAAATTTTCACATCGGACGAATTTGTTCCTTTCAGCTCAGCTTGCGCGTGTAATGCACTTTTCTCATCCGAATTATACGTTAAAACAAGATGATACCCTGACTGTGAAAGTATTTTGGCAACAGCATATCCAATGCCTTTGGTTCCTCCGGTAATTAAAATATATGTATTCATTTCGGACCGTAATACGAGTTATTTCTTCACTTCTACAGGTTTACTTTCCTGTTGTGATTTCAAAACATTGTCGTACGACTCACGAATTGACTTTTTAATTTTTGTAGAGGAAACCCCGTTTCCATAAGGAAAATAAAATACTTCTACACCAAGGTCTTTCAGATAGTCATATTTTCCATTCCAATCATCGCCCACCACAAAAGCATCGATATTCAACTTCTTAACTATCTCAGTATGATCGAGTGTGTGTTGTGGAATAACAATATCGGGAGTTTTGAGTGCTTCGATTATTTGTATTCGTTCGGTAAAAGGAATAACGGGTTTTTGTTTATACGACATAACCAACTCATCAGTACTAACTCCAACGATAAGAATATCAGCAAGACTTCTTGCATAATTTATCATTTTTAAATGATTACAATGAAACATATCGAATGTTCCCGATGTAAATACAATTGTTTTGTCTTTAAACATAGTTTGGTTTTTTATAAATTTATAACCTAAAATATTCGTGCAAAGTTAATGATTATTTAATAAATGAACAATATGAAAATACCAATTTTATACACTCTTTATACTTCCAACTCAGCAATATTGCAATAAAATATTTTAATTAACAAAAAAGTTAAAATAAAAATGGAAAAATGATTATTTGGCAACTTATCGTAACTTCAAAAAAAATTGAATAAACTGAGTTTCACTTTAACTTTAAAGTCGATTCGGAAATAACATACAAACGAAAACTGGCAAATTTCATAGGTGTACGAAATTAACAGCAGGAAAGATGAAATACAATATAAATCGTAAATTACTGTTTATCATTTAGTAGCTCTTTTAATTTTGATATAATATAAAAGCAAATTCCGGTTAAAACAACCATCGTGAAGTTATTAAAGCGGGTTTA
>JAKLIM010000294.1 GCA_022709605.1 Bacteroidota bacterium
AGAGTGCAGCAACTTTACTTTTAATGGAAGGTGTGAGCATTTATTGTAGTTTAGTGAGATTTGTATTGTTCAGTAACGATTTCATTTGGGTGATAGCTACCCGATTGAGTTGCAATAACCGCTCAGCAGCCTGCATTTCCTGCTGAATCAACAGGGCGTTAATGCTTTCGAGATTCGACAACACTACCAATTGTTCAATGGTAGCCATGTCGCGGATATTTCCTTCTGCATTGGGATTTTCATTGCGCCATTGTGCGGCTGTTTTTCCAAACAAAGCCATATTCAACAAATCGGCTTCGGAGGCATATATAAACGTGATTTGTGCTTTCGTCAGTTCCTCAGGAATTAGGTTTTCCTTTATAGCATCGGTATGAATCCGGTAATTAACTTTAGCAAGGGTACGCTGAAAGTTCCATTCTAATTTCAGACGATTACTTTCTTCGTTTTTCAGTCGTTGATATTCTTTTACTAAAAGTAGTTGAAACTTTGGACTAATCCACATTCCGAAATGAAAAGCAATATCTTTATGAGCGTATGTTCCTCCATATCTTCCGGCTTTTGCAGTTAATCCAATAGCACTGGTTTTCTCAATCCAAATTTTCACCGATAATACAAAGTTATTTGAGCCTGCTGCGTTTTTAATTATACCGAATTCGGTATAATTAAAAACCGGATTATACATTGCCTCCCATTCCCCAATATATTCAATTGTACTTTTTAGGCTTAACCATTTAATGATAATTACTTCTTCAAACTGACTACGAGCCATATCAGTTAGCGAAATATAATCTTCATTATTATACGGAATTATTGAAATTGGGTGTTGTTCAATTGTAATTACCTTATTCTTAGCCATTATTTATCAATTTAAAAACTTGTTAATTCGTTTAGTTGACATTGAAAACGGGTATTTCACTCCCCTTTTCAATGATTTTTGTTTTTCACACTTTATTTATGAAATTCATTTTACTTGTTTTAAAGGGGTCGAATTCCACCCCTTTAAAATATAAATTGTTGATTCATTGAGGATGGATTCGTATAATTAAAACCAAACCATTTTACTTTAAACCCGTCGAATTCGACGGGTATAGTAAAACACCACCGATCAATATCAGATATATTTTAAGTTATGCCACCAGCAATCGTTGTGTCAACACTAATATTTCTTCAATTTCCTTATTCGAAAACACTCCTCTGATACCATCCGGATGTATTTGTGTAAAAGGCGCGTTAATTAAATCCCGTTTTTCAACGTCTCCTTTTTCTATCAGAAACAACTGCAATAATTTTAGAAACTCTAATTGTCGGCTATTCAAATAACTGTGTTCTGTTATAAATTGGTCAAAGGATTTAGAAACCGAATCGGGGAAAGATTCCAACAATTCAATGCCCAGAATATGTTTTACAAATTGTTCCAATTGAGCTTTACGATGATTATACACTTTGCGTAATAAATCCACCGTAATATGAGGGTGTTCGTTGTGTAGCTCTTCGGTCAGTTGTTCTGCCTCCATTTTACTTAGCGTTAAGCCTTCTTTGAGTTTTTGTAGCAACAGACTTGATGAAACCAACGAGTTTACTTTTTCTTCCACTAGCTCTTTGTATCGGCTTATACTTACCGATTCGTGTTGTGGGCCAAATTCAACTTTTTCCTTGCTGTAAAGCACATCGTTCAGATTAAACTTAGCAGGACCTAATGGCACCACATTATCGCTGTACTTCATAAGTGGCGACAGTTTGTCGATCAGTTCATCAAAATCATCTTCTGTTATCGTTGACCAATAATGATTAGTTTGTGCTTTACGAATTAATGCTTCTTGTCGGGCAACAATGTTTACGCTCAATGGTAACTCGCCAATTTCTTCAATAATACTATATTTCAGCGCTTCGTATTTAGTAAGTACTACATCATCGATAGAATTTGGTTTGGCATAAAGAGTAGAATCTCCTTTCAATTTTTCGAGTGATACCTCTACAATGTCTTTTTCAAAACGCATGGCTTTAAAGTCGGCTTCCGAAACGGTTCTCAACAATGGTTTCACAAAGTTGCGTAGAAAGTCTATTTTATCACTGTTTAATTGTGTATAAAAGTTTTCATCTTCCAGGCGTTGCAAGTCAAATCGGGCATCTTTTATCACCACCGAATTTTGGGGTAACATCTCAATCTGAACTTTGAGTTTTGCGATTTCCCTGACTGAAATTTCCAATTCATTTTTCTCAATGGCAGTTTCAATTTTATCCAACCGCAACCCAAACAACCTTACCGGTAACGGGATTTGCGTGGTAATCGTTTTTCCTTTCGGATTCAGTTTGAAATACTCAAAGTTATCCCAACAATCCAGAATCAAAAAAGAATCTTTTTGTGTACACCATGGCTTTATTTTGGCAGGTTCAAGCAGACGTGTACCACGTCCTATCATTTGCCAGAATTTAGTGTAACTATATACGGGTTTCGCAAAAACAAGGTTGGTAATTTCCCGCACGTCAATACCTGTATCCAACATATCTACACTGATTGCAACACGAGGCATATCGTTGTTTGTAAACTGGTCGAGTAAACCGCCTTTACCATAAACACGTGGATCGTCGCTTACTATTACTTTGGCTAATTCTCCTTTGTATTCAGGATAAAGTGCATCAAAGATTTCTTCCATACGTCGGGCATGTGCCTTGGTAATGCAAAAGAATATCGTTTTTCCGGGTAATACACCGTTGGCATCTTTAATGGATTCTTCCATAAATTCCCGCACAATCAATGCATTTGTGCCCCGGTTGGTCACTTTCTTTTCAATTTCCGTGCCTTCAAAATTTATTTCGGCAATCTCTTTCCCTTCCAGGATCAAATGCTTTTGGTCTTCGAGCGATATGGTTCGTTTGTTGATACCTTCTTCCTGAAACTTTGTTTTGAGTTTCATCACCTGAAAGTCGCTCAGGTAGGGTGGAATATGATTCACCGCTTCTTCGTACGAATATGCAAATGTTGGCACTCCGTCTTCAGTTTCGAAAAGTTTGAAGGTATTGTGGTCAATAACATCCGTTGGTGTAGCTGTCATTCCCAGAGTAATGGTATTGAAATAGTCGAGTACTTCCTGATAAGTATTGTAAATGCTGCGGTGACTTTCGTCAACCACCACCAAATCGAAAAAGTGTGGAGACAATGGATTTTTCTCATTGCGGATAATGTTCAACATGGTAGGATAAGTCGACACATAAATCCGTCTGTCTTTGGCTATTTCTTTTTCGTAAGCCTTTGGCCAACGTGGTTCATTGGGCAAGTGCTCTTTGAATGCATCCAAGGTTTGATTTTGTAAGGCTATTCTATCTACTAAAAACAATACACGTTCAGCCCATCCAAATCGCATTAAAGCATCCACCAACGCAATACAGGTTCTGGTTTTACCTGTTCCTGTAGCCATGACCAATAAAAATTTCTTTTTACGTTTCTCTACGGCTTCGAGTACTGAGCGTATAGCTGCAATCTGGTAATCGCGTCCTGCAATTTTTGTGTTTATACTTTCGCCCACCAACGATTTTCGGGCTTTACGGATATAAGCATATCGCTCCAAATCGTCACGAGTAGGAAAACCATACACTTTACGGGGGGGATAATTGTCTAAATCCCAAAAGTGAATATCATGTCCGTTGGTATAAAAACAAAATGGTAACTCGCCTCCGTGCTGGGCTTGAATGTTTGTGCAATATTGTTTGGCTTGCTCACGTCCAATAGCTGCATCTACAGCTGTTTTCTTTGCTTCAACCACAGCCAAGGTTTTTCCATCCTTCCCGAGCAACACATAATCGCTGTATTGATGACCAGCATAAGGCGTAGGTGCCTCAGCAACAATACCTTTATTTACTACAATATCAAACTCTTCAACCACTTGTGTACGGTCGGAAACATTCCATCCTGCTTGTTTAAGCCGGATGTCAATAATTTCTTTGCGTGTATGCTTTTCAGTTTTCAAAAGGTAAAAAAATATGGATAGGCAAATTTAGGAATTACTTTTCATATTTCTTTCATAACTGTTAAAATATTTTTCAATACGATTTTGTATTTCAAATATATTCGTGTTGGGGATTGATTTTTTTTTGAAAGCTGTTGCGTATCAAATCACTTTTTTACGCCAATCCCATTACCATTCCACCACCAACACCACGTACCGGCATGATATTTCCAAAGGCATCGGGCATCCCCAGTTCCACTATTATGGTTAGCACCAATTTTGTTATTTTTTGGTATAATTCTAAATCCCGGATGATAGTGTCGTAAAACCACTTTTGCCTGACGAATTCAATATTTAATTTGTGGCATTCGTACGTAAAAACTTTTTTACCACCGCACAATTCGTAATAAATTATCGGATAACATCGGGGTGTGGTTACCGGTAATTTCACCACGATGAAAATCCACCCCGAATGGGATTACCTCCTTCTGAATGATAATAATTATTCCGTGTACATAATTTGGTATCACCTGATATACACACAATTCGGCACAGGGGAAATGGTTGGGTATTTCGCGCCAGATATTGTTGGCAATTTCACCCGGTTCGGTGAATTTCGTTGCTGCGTTTTCCACATCACAATAACAACAAGCGTTATGCGATGTACAAATAATATGTAATGATTTTAGGTATTTTATTAATTTAAATGTTTTACGATGATCAAATTATCATCCAATAAACCTACTACCAACCTTGATATTAGAGTCCAAAATGCTCTTCTAAATGTATTTCAGGAGCACTATTTTCAATATCGCGAAATTTATCGGAATAATTCCAAATTACTTTATCCTGGTAAAACTCATCATAATAGCTTGCCTTTATTTCTATAGTATTTTCACCTTCCTTT
>JAKLIM010000295.1 GCA_022709605.1 Bacteroidota bacterium
ATGTGGTATCGAACAACATCAGGTGGTAATATTTACACGTTTCCTACTTTCAATGCACTCGGATCTGTAGGTTCACCTGCTGGAACAAGCCAGGAAATAGCTCCTATGCAGTCTTTCTGGGTACGGGTTAAAAGTAGTTCTACATTAGGAACTGTTACGTTCACGAATGCCATGCGGTTGCATAAAAATAACAATATGTTAAAAGCTCCGGCAAGTTCTGATAATAATAACACTTTGGTGCGGTTACAGGTTAACAATGGCGTAAATTCCGATGAAATGGTTATCTACACCAACCCAGACGCTTCAAATGCTTATGATGACTATGATTCTCCTAAATGGTTGAATGGAACAAGTTCAGTTACTCCGGATATTTACACCACTGTAAGTACCGAAAATCTGATTATCAACGGTTTGAAACAATTACCACTCGATACTGAAATTCCGTTGACATTTGCAGCAAATAACGCTCAAGTTAATAACTTTACAATTCAGGCAAATGAAATAAGCAACTTACCAACGGGTGTTAAATTGATATTAGTTGACAATGGCGTTGAAACCGATTTGACAAATGGAGTTACTTCATATTCGTTCAGTTCAAATGCAGGAACAACAAAAACCTTGGGTGTAATTTTCCGTTCGACAGGAGCAGTTACAGGCTTTATTAATGGCAATAAAAATGATGTAACTATTTATTCGAAAGAACATAATCGGATTGTAATTCAGGTGAATGGCAAATTGAATGAAAACACAAAAGTAGGTGTATACAATGCAGTTGGACAGAAAATAAGCGATTTGAATCTTACATCAACCAATGCAGTAATTGATGTTGATGTTCCGGGCATTTATTTGGTTTCAGTAAACAATTTCACTCAAAAAGTTATCGTAAAATAAAAAACAATTTTCCGGGCTCATAAATATAAATTAATATGATGATGAGTCCGGATAAAATAAAGATATACAAAATGAAAAATATCAATAACAACAAGAAAAGACGTGCTTACGAGCAACCGTTAATTATGAGTATTCATCTCGATAACGAAATTTCGTTATGGCTTGCGTCTGATCCACCCATCGGACCCGGTGAAACCAAAGTAATCAGTCCTGAATTTGCAAACAGTGACCCTTTTAAATTGACTTAATACTTGTCATCTCCTATCCGTCGGACTGCCCAAAGCGGTCTGACGGAAATTAATACAATCCACAGTGGATTTAGTTTCTTACAGAAGTAGGCAATTAAACTCCGCTGTGGATTTTGTGTTTTACGGATGGATGCAATTAAACCCCGAAGTGGATTTAGTTCCCAACGGATGTAGGCAATTAAACCCCGATGTGGATTTAGTTCCCAACGGTTGTAAGCAATTAAACCGCAAAGTGGATTTAGTTCCCAACAGATGTAAGCAATTAAACCCCGAAGTGGATTTAGTTCCCAACGGTTGAAAGCAATTAAACCGCAAAGTGGATTTAGTTCCCAACAGATGTAAGCAATTAAACCGCAAAGAATAACCAAAATCCGCAATTGCATTGTCTCGTATAATAACTTGTTTTGATAGAAGCCGAATTAAAAAATGAATAATTTTTAAGTTTAAGGATAAATCATTCTATCTTTGTATATTGTTTGTAAAAGCAACGAACAAAATGCGAAAGCCAAAATAAATTCCGGATTTGCCTCCACTTGTATTATTTTTGCAGAAAATTACTTTTGAGTATTATCATAAAATTCTATTCATCATGTCGGATACAATCTCTTTTGCACTCTTGTGCGTTACCTCATTTTTTACGTTGATAAACCCATTGGGTACTATGCCCGTATTTATGTCGATGACGGCAGATTTGACTGTCGATGAACGTAATAAAACGGCTAAAAAAGCTTCAATTGTATCGTTTTTCACCATTATTGCATTCGCACTAACGGGACAGTTGCTTTTTAATTTTTTTGGTATTTCGGTGAATAGTTTTCGTGTTGTAGGAGGCGTAATTTTTTTTATAATGGGAATGGATATGCTCAAAGCACGTCTGGGACAAGTGAAAATTAAAGATGATGAAGTTAAAAAGTATATTAGAGATATATCAGTAACGCCTTTGGCAATTCCTATGATTTGCGGACCGGGTGCCATTACGAATGCTATTGTGATGATGGAAGATGCCATTACACTTTCTAAAAAAGTGATTTTAATTCTTTCAATTACAACGATTATGGCACTTACCTATTTAATTCTATATAGTTCGTCAAAAATCATGAAATTTCTTGGCGAAACAGGTGTGAACGTCATGATGCGAATAATGGGTTTAATAGTAATGGTAATTGCAGTCGAATTTTTCTTTAGTGGATTAAAGCCAATCATTTTGGGTATGATACAAAATAATTGAAAACGTATTCAAACCACCTTTAACTCTCAGCTGAAAACATAAATTACCTCACAGATTTAAACCACAACTGTTAGAGTCAAAGATGTTTTTTTAAAACTGCTCAACAAAATTTGATAAATTTTTAAACACAATCTGCAATTTCATTGTTATAAATAATATTTTAAGAATGATCCTAAAAATTATTATTAATTCTGTTTGTAAAGTAACAGGAATAAAAAAAACAAGTAATCAACAAGGTTAAGGATAAATCGTTCTATCTTTGCAAAATGTTTAAAAAAGCAATGAACAAAAAAGCTAAACCCGCAATAAAATCCGGATTTGCACTGCTTTTATTAGCGGTGTTTCTCAGTTCATTGCTTATAAAACCGGCTCACATTTTATTTTCGCATCACGAACATGTAAGTGAAGTTATTCATAATCACGAGAATGCCCAGTTTGCAACAAGCCATTATGAGTATTGTGCAATATTAGATTATGAATTTTGTACTTTTATTCAGCACACCAAAACTGAATTACCGCAGGTAAATTTCAGGATTTTTTCTGATCAAACAACGCACACAGTAGCTTGTCTAGCAAGCACTCCCAGTCATCTTTTCCAGTTAAGAGCACCTCCTGCACTTGCTTAAATTTCTTTTTTCATCAAAACAAAATTGTTCTGCTAAATAAGGCAATTAGTTTTTAAAGTTTTTTACTCTGATAAAATGAGTAAAACTCTTCATCGTAAGCAATATTTTATTATTGACAATTAAACAATTAATATATAATTCTACTTTACCAAATTTAAAATAAATCAAATTTAAATAAGAATTAAACCACAAAAGAACACAGAAGTCAACAAAAGTAAGAATTTTCAATATTGAAAATTCTCTTTTGTGTGCTATAATATTGTTTTTCTCTTCTTTTGTAGGTCTTTTGTGGTCTTTTGTGGTTCAATATTTTAATTTGGTAAAGTAGAAATAAAAAAAGAAAAAATGAAAAAGATATATATCATTTTTATCTCGTTATTGCTTGCAGGTATTTGCCTGGCCGACAATGCGGGACTTTTACATACAAACCTATACGGAAAAATCACCTCTAAAAACGGTGAACCGGTTGCAGGTGTTTCGGTCTATTTTCCTGAATTAAAAACGGGAACTGTTACCGATATTGCCGGAAAATATGCCATTGAAAATCTTCCGAAACGCAACATGCTTATTCAGGTTTCGGCTTTAGGATATAAAATGTTGGCCGAAAATATTGATTTAAAAACCATTACATACAAAGATTTTGTATTGTCGGAATCAATTATTGAAATTAACGAGGTAGTGGTAACCGGACAATCGGGTGCCACTCAAATGATTAAAATGCCCAACCCGATGAGCATTATTACACAAAATGAGTTACAACAACATGCATCCACCAACATTATCGACGCCATCAGTTCGCAGCCCGGCATTTCGCAAATTACTACCGGAAGCGGAATTTCAAAACCGGTAATTCGGGGATTGGGATACAATCGGGTGGTGGTTATAAACGATGGTGTGCGCCAGGAAGGTCAGCAATGGGGCGATGAACATGGCATTGAAATTGACGAAAACGATGTGGACAGAGTCGAAATCCTGAAAGGTCCGGCCAGCCTTATGTATGGTTCGGATGCTATGGCGGGTGTTATCAATTTTGTCTCCGCTCCTACCCTTTCGCAAGGAAAAATGCAACTGAATGCGTTGGCCAATTATCAGACAAACAATGGATTGATGGCTTACTCGCTCAACTATGCCGGACATAAAAAAGCTTTTGTGTGGGACGTTCGTTACAGTCATAAACAGGCTCACGCTTACAAAAACAAGCAGGATGGCTACGTTTATAATTCGGGTTTCGGTGAAAATGCAGCATCGGGACTTTTTGGTATCAGTAATTGGTGGGGATATTCACATTTAACACTGAGCGCCTATCAACTTACGCCGGGCATTGTAGAAGGCGACCGCGACGAAACAACGGGAGAATTTATCAAACCGGTAGTTTTGGCAGATGGTTCAGAAAGTGAAGCCATTGCCACTCAGGCCGATTATTTGACCTACAAACATTTGATGCCCTATCAGCAGGTTAAACATTACAAAGCCGTGTGGAATAATAATATTCTAATGGGTGAAGGAAGCCTGAAAGCCTCTGTTGGTTATCAGCAAAACAGGCGAATGGAATTCGAAGATGTAATGAATCCCGGGGCGTATGCACTTTATTTTCAACTTCATACTGTAAATTACAATGTACATTATCAGTTTCCGGAGAAAAAAGGATATGAACTCGCCGTGGGAACCAATGGAATGTATCAAAATTCATTGAACAAAGGAATTGAGTATCTCGTTCCTGAATACCGGCTATTTGATGCCGGACTTTTTATTATTGGTAAAAAATCGTGGGGCAAGTTAAATGTAAGCGGCGGTTTGCGTTATGATAAACGATTCCAAACCGGTGATGCTTTGTACCTGAATGCCAACGAA
>JAKLIM010000296.1 GCA_022709605.1 Bacteroidota bacterium
TAAGCGTATCGAATTTTGACCAATCCTTACCATTATTCACAATGGCTGAAGTAATCGGGCGTTCAGCATCTATTTTCTTTATAGCACCTGCAAGCATTTTGGCAGTTTCAATGGCCGAATGATCACCTCTCTCCGGTATTTCGTTACCAATGCTCCACATAATCAACGAAGGATGATTGCGGTCGCGCAATACCATGGCTTCCAAATCGCGTTTCCACCACTGATTAAAGTATTTAGCATAGTCGTTGTTGTTTTTACCAACTTTCCAGCAATCGAATGATTCGTCCATCACCAACAAACCTAATTTATCGCAGGCATTCAGAAATGCTTCAGAAGGTTGATTGTGCGAAGTGCGGACTGCATTGAATCCACCCGCTTTTAGCAATTCAACTTTGCGTTCCTCGGCACGGTCAAAAGCAGCTGCACCTAAGCAACCGTTATCGTGATGCACGCAACCGCCGTTTAATTTCACTGTTTTTCCATTCAGTTGAAATCCGTTTTCGGCCGTAAATTTAATGGAACGGATACCAAAAGCGGTTTTGGTATCGTCAAGCACTTTTTTGTTTTTTACTACCTGTACCTGAGCCTGATACAAATAAGGAGCTTCCGGTGTCCAAAGCATTGGTTTTGATACCTGTATGGTTTGAGTAATTTCTTTTTCGCTATTGGCAGGAAGCATTATTTTTACCTGACCATTTCCAGCAATTTTGGAACTTTTATTCCAAAGCAGAGTTTTTACAACAATGCTTTGGGCTGCAGAAGTTTCGTTTTTAACTGTAGTTTTTACTAATACGGTTGCTTTTTTTGCAGACACTACGGGAGTTGTAATGCCAACACCCCAATGTGCAACGTGTACCTGATCGGTAACCATCATCCACACATGACGATAGATTCCGGAACCACTATACCAACGGCTATTTACCTGCTGTGAATTGTCGACCCGCACAGCAATAACGTTTTCTTTTCCAAAATTGAGATAGGGTGTAAGGTCGTAACTAAACGATGTGTAGCCGTACGGATAAACACCCAGCGATTTTCCGTTGATAAAGACTTCGGAATTCATATAAATGCCCTCGAAATAAATTGCTGTTTTTTTATCTTTCCACGCAGCAGGTGCCTGAAAGGTTTTGCGATACCAGCCAATACCCGCCGGAAAGAACCCACCGCCACCGCCTGTGGGGTTTTTAGGATGAATTTTTCCTTCGATACTCCAATCGTGAGGTAAATCGAGTTTGCGCCAGCTCTCATCATCAAAATCGGTTGCTTTAGCTTCGGAAGTATCGCCCCAAAAGAATTTCCAGTCATAATCAAATAACTGTTTCCTTTCCAATGAACTTTGCGCATAGCCTGAAAATGAGCTTACTATTAGTATGAATAGTACTACTATTTGTTTTTTGAAGTAATTTGTTTTTTGTGAATTTAAGCGAACCATTTTGTTGATTTTTATTTCTAATTTATGTTGTTCAATCTGATTTGTCTATCAGTTATTATTTTCCTGTGTATTCCATTGTAAATCCAAACCGATAGGACTTATTGCCCGGATTGGTGTATTTTTCCATTGTTTTAGAACCCCAGGTATCATCACCACCAACTCCGTGAATATTCAAATCGATATTCAGGTTGATAAAATCACGTTTCGGAAGCTGGTAATCGTGTCCAGTATTTTCCAAATCGTCTTCTGTATAAGGCCATGCCCGAAAATTGAGTGGCTGCAAACCTGTTATTTTAATGGTCTGATTATTTTGATTGCTTAACGAAAACCAACGAACATCGCAACGATTGGCATTGTCTTGCGGCGCCGGATAGGGAACCGTGAAATTTTCCAATGCGGAATGGTATAAACCAATCAATGAAGCGGTTTTACGGTCGGGATAATTTTCATAAGGGCCACGGCCATACCAGTTGATGGTACTAAAGTTTTCAGGAATTCGAACCCTCATGCCAAATTTGGGGATTAGAGGAATCGTATCGCCCAGTGGGGTATATGATGCCTCTACTTGTAATTTTCCCTTGCCGTTTAATTGGTAATTCAGCGTATAGTTGGCACCAATAGTTGGTAAATTCATATCAAATTTTATAGATACGGAATTTCCTTGTTTGGAAATTGCGACATTCTTAACCACCCTGTTTTCAGCTGCTTTTTTCCATTTGCCAAATTCCCATGAGTAACCGCTCTGTTTTTGGTTATCGTTTGGTGTTTTCCAAAAATAAGGTTCAAGCTCGCCTTTCAACAATTCTTGCTGATTCACCTTCCAACTTAGCAATGAAGCGGTTTTCCGGTCGAGGATAAAGGTCATTTTTTCTGTTTTTAATTCAATTCGTGAGGGTAATTCTGTTACAATCACCTCTTTTTCAACTTGTAATAACTTTGGCCATACATTGGGCCTGATAACAAACTGCTCACGGGCAATACAAAAACCCTTTTCTGCCCAAAGGGTAGCAGACTTGAGTTTAGCATAGACATTCAGGCATATTTCCGAAGAAATTGTATCCATCCCTTGCGGTGAAGGGAGCGCGATGCTTGAAAATATTCCCGGCAAAATGTTGTCGCAACTGAACTTACCCTTTTGAATCGACTTGCCGTTCGATGTATATTCGTATTCAAAATCGAAATTTCGCAGCGACTGAAAATCGAAACGATTTGTAACTTTTATTGTTACATTCTTATCATTTAAAAGCTGAAACAGAATCGGTTGATATACTTTTTGAACTTCGAAATAGTGAGGATAAGGCTTTCTGTCGGATGAAACCAACCCTTTGATACAGAAATTTCCATCGTTTGGTTTATCGCCAAAATCACCGCCGTAAGCCCAAAATTCATCGTCCTTCAGTTGATAATCATCAGGATGTTCGGTAAGTTTTAGGGGCGAACCGTCCTTTTTCTTTGCCAAGCCCTGATCCACCCATTCCCAGATGGCAGCACCCGTAAGGCTTGAATCGGCATAAATGACGTCCCAATATTCCTGCAGGTTTCCGCCCGAATTACCCATTACATGCAGGTACTCACGCATAAATACCGGCTTATCTTTTATCCTTTCTCCTAATGCTTTCAGATCGGTAGGGTGGAGGTAACCATCATCGTAAATAGCTGAAATACTGCGATCTGTATCAGAATAGACCAATCGACTTGCATCAAGCTTCTTTACGGTATCTGCCATGGCTACAAAATTTTGTCCCTGACCGCCTTCATTTCCCATTGACCAGAAAATAACACAGGCGTGGTTTTTATCTCGCTGTACCAACGATACGGCCCTTTCGACGTGTGATTTTTTCCACATCGGGTTATCCCCAATTTCCTTATTCCCAAGGCCAAAACCATGCGATTCCTGATTAGCTTCGTCCATTACGTAAAATCCATATTGGTCGCAAAGTTCATAAAACAAGGCATAGTCAGGATAGTGGCAGGTGCGTATCATGTTGATATTGGCTTGTTTCATCAGTTCCAGGTCGCGTATCATAGTATTCCGACTCACATGCCTTCCTGTGCGCGGATGTTGCTCGTGGCGATTCACACCTTTGAGTTTCACGGCTTTGCCATTGATATAAAATACATCTCCACGTACTTCTATTTTACGAACACCGAAATAGCATTCAGCCTTGTCAATCAACTCATTTTTTTTGTTTTTGAGTTTTAAAACAAGATGATATAATTCCGGCGTTTCGGCCGACCAAAGTCCGGGCTGTTTTATGACTGATTTTAGTCCAATCGATGCATGTCCAGACTTTTGAACCACCGGGATTTTACTTGCGAATGAGATGTTTAGCATGTCTCCTTGCGAAGTAAAACCCGAAACTTCTGCCTCAACGTGCAAGCCCGATTCATTGTGGGTTGAACGATTATCAATATCGAGGTTTATGGCAATGTTCGCATTTTCAAGCGTATTGTCAGGCACAGCTTTCACAAAAAAATCACTGATAAAGGTTTTGGGACGGGCAATTAAATCAACATCCCTGAAAATACCGCTTAACCGCCAGATATCCTGATCTTCGAGATAACTACCATCGCACCATTTATACACTTCCACTGCCAGTTTATTCTCGCCTTTATGAATGAAATTTGTTATATCAAATTCGGCAGGCGACATGGAATTTTCGCTGTACCCAACTTTTTGACCGTTCACCCACACATACATGGCCGAAAGCACGCCTCCAAAGTTTAGAAACACCTGTTTACGGTTCCAGTTTTCAGGAATAGTAAAGCTTGTACTATAACTACCTACCGGATTTCGCTGAAGAAAGCTGGTAAAGGACTTGTCAGGTTCGCTTGTTACTTTTGGAGCGTCTCGCTTGAACGGATAGGCAAAGTTGGTGTAAATCGGAGTTCCAAATCCCTGAAGTTCCCAGTTTCCCGGAACGAGGATGTTATCCCAATTTTTCGTTGAATAATTCACCGTATAAAAATCTACTGGTCGCGATTGCGGATCGGGCGACCATTTGAATTTCCAAAGGCCGTTAAGCGATTGAACCGTGGGGTTGTTTGCCTTTTCGGATGCCAGAAAACTATAGGCATGTGGCTTTTCTTTATTAATGCCATTCACATCGGGGTTTTCCCAATCGTGCAGCGTTTGGGCACAAAGAAAACTTATTGGGAGAAACAAGATTCCCAATAAGAGTTTTCTTAGCACATGAGTTGATTTATTCATAATTATACCAGCAATATTATTCAACTTTAAGAAAAATTTCTGTTCCTTTAAGCGATTCCGAAACTGCCTTTAATTTTATCACACCCGCCTGTTTATCCGATTGAACCAGCACCATGCAATATCCGTTGAAAGCCATACGTTGGCTGGCTTTGTCAGGTTCGTGACTGCTTGGATTTCCGTTGGCCACACCAATTATCT
>JAKLIM010000297.1 GCA_022709605.1 Bacteroidota bacterium
AAGTTTTTATTCAATGTTTCTGAGTGACAAAGTTAATTAAAATCATTAATATTGCAAATAAAAACAAAATTTATTTAAGGAATGTTCGAAAATCAGTAGATTGAAACATTAACTGGAAACTCTCATAATAAGTTGCTCAAATGTATGGTGCTGCATTGTTGGTTTCTAATTATAACAGAGGTTGTATTAAACCTAAAATTATTCCCGAAGGTCATGACGGTTTAATATTCATTTTGTAAAATAAAAAAGTTTGCATAGAATAAAAAATCCCGACGTTTCAAAAACGACGGGATTTTAATTATATGCTTAAAAATAAATGTTTACACCAATTTAGACAAGGCTTCTTTAATCCAACCGAGTGCTTTTACTAAATTTTCGTCGGAAGTGGCGTACGATAAGCGAATGCAGTCAGGTGCTCCGAATGCGCCACCACCTACACAGGCTACGTGTCCTTCTTCGAGCAGATACAATGCTAAATCACCTGAAGTTTCGAGTTTTTTACCGTTGAATGATTTTCCGATATAATAACTTGCATCGGGGAAAATATAAAATGCGCCCTGTGGGTCGTTTACTTTTAATCCCGGAATTTCACGGGCTAAACCAACCACTAATTTCTTGCGGCGTTCGAAAGCCACGCGCATGGTTTCAACGCACGATTGATCGCCGGTATAAGCTGCTTCTGCTGCTTTTTGAGTTACCGAACATGGGCCTGAAGTATATTGACCTTGCAAAGTATTGCAGGCCGAAGCAATCCATTTCGGTGCTGCAATCCATCCAAGACGCCATCCTGTCATGGCATATCCTTTCGATACGCCATTAACAATTACTACCCGATCGCGAACATTTTCGAACTGTGCAATACTTTCGTGACTGCCAAGATAATTGATATGTTCGTAAATTTCATCCGATACAATGATAATATTGGGATATTTTGCCAGTACATCTGCCAATCCTTTGAGTTCTTCTTTGCTGTAAACGCTTCCGGTAGGATTTGAAGGCGAACAAAGAATAATCATTTTTGATTTTGGTGTGATGGCTGCTTCTAATTGTGCCGGTGTAATTTTAAAATCCTGTTCGATACCTGCATAAACTGAAACTGATGTGCCGTCGGCCAGGGTTACCATTTCGGGATAACTTACCCAATAAGGTGCAGGAATAATTACTTCGTCGCCCTTGCTGATAACTGCCAAAATAACGTTACAAACCGATTGTTTAGCACCATTGGAACAAACAATTTGATCGGGTTTGTATTCCAGACCGTTCTCAGATTTTAATTTAGCACAAATGGCGTTACGCAAAGCCGGATAACCGGGAACAGGAGAATAAAATGAAAAATTATTATCAACGGCCTGTTTTGCTGCTTCTTTAATATGGTCGGGCGTGTAGAAGTCGGGTTCACCAACACTCAGATTAATCACATCGATACCCTGAGCTTTCAACTCATTACTTTTTTGCGACATGGCAAGCGTTTCGGAAGGAGAAAGAGCTGCCAAACGATCAGATACTGGAAACATAATTTTGATGTTGTTTTTTAGTTATTTTGGTACAAAAATAATATTATTTTTTTGATTTTCTTTCATATTGCTTCAATTTGGCAATAGTTATTATGAAACAGAAAATGTGTTGATATTGTTTTTTTTGTTTTGGAAAAATATTGAAAATAGAAAATTAGAAATTATGAAAATAAGAAAATGAGAAATTAAGAAAATTAGTAAATAGGAAATTAAGAAAATGGGAAATTAAGAAAATTAGAAAATGGGAAAAATAGGAAAATAGGAAAATGGAGAAACGGAAAAATGGAGAAATGGAACACGAAACGTGAAACGTGAAACTTGAAACACGAAACGTGAAACCTTTCAAACCTCAAACCTTTCAAACTTCAAAC
This sequence comes from Bacteroidota bacterium, assembly GCA_022709605.1. GTDB lineage: Bacteria > Bacteroidota > Bacteroidia > Bacteroidales > Paludibacteraceae > Paludibacter. The sequence continues at coordinate 1,886 of JAKLIM010000297.1, forward strand.
TGAAAATTCTTACATTCCCAAATCAAGCAATTCTTTGGTGCTTTTATAGCCCAGGTCGAAAATTTCGCGCCCTTTGTCCACGTCGAAAGTATCGTAATTTCCCATATCGACGGGTTCAATCAGCAAATCGCATAATTCTTTGTCCGACAGAATATTGGCTTTAAACATAAAGTGATACGTGCGCGAAGCAACATTCATTATCGAAAGTTTATATTCTTCGGCCACCAACGGACTGGCATTGATACCAATCACTTTTTCGCATTCGTCGCTAATGGTCGAAACCGGAAAGTTTTTCAAAACACCGCCATCTACATAATTTACGCCATTAATTTTTTTTGGAATAAATAATATTGGTATGCTACACGAAGCAATAATGGGGTCGATTAAATCCCCTTCGGTAAATGTAACACTCTGACCTTTATCAAGATCGGTGGCTACAATTCGCAAAGGAATTTTCAGTTCTTCAAATGTTTTTGCGCGCAATGTGCGACTCATAAAATCTTCAAAAGCATCAATTCTGAACAAACCTCCATCAGGAATATGAAAATTGGTCATTTGACGAAAACTGATGTCTTCAAACAGTTCGGCAATTTCGTCGGGCGTGTAACCATCGGCATATAAAGCACCTACAATAGCCCCTGCACTTACTCCGGAAATTATATCGGGTTTGATGTTTTTTTCTTCGAGTGCTTTTAGTACGCCGGCATGACAAAGTCCTTTGATGCCACCACCACTGAGCGCAATGCCGATTTTGTATGGCTTATCTTTGTATAATTCTAAAAGATCCATTAATGCTTACTTATCAATTGTAAAATAGTAAAATAGAAAATAGTAAATAGTAAAATAGTAAGTAGTGAAATAGTAAATAGTAAATTGTAAAATTGTAAATAATTTAAATCGAATATTCCGAAAATTTAGTCATTACTTTATCATAATATGTTTTCGAAACCGGTAAATCCGGCGTGTTGATGGCATCAAGTTCCAGAAAAATGCCATCCTTTGTTTTGCGTAGCACTTTTACTTTATCCAAATTAATAATATAGGAACGATGACAACGAACCAGCGACGTTTCTTTTGTCAGATTTTCGTCGATCCATTTCATAGAATTTCGAATCAGAAAATGCGAAATTTTTGATTTGTTCAGGTAATGAATGGTGGCATAATTATCGGCCGATTCAATATAAAGCAAATTTTCGATCATAACTGAAATTTTTAGTTCGCCTTTTTCGTCCTTGAAAGCGAGCATGTTGCGTTTATGAATTTCGGCAACCGGTTCTTCTTTCGAGATTTTTTCGAGCAATGAATTTTTTTCGCGCCACGAAAAATAGAGCCATAAAATAGAGTAAGGGAGTAGTAAAACTAAACTGGTGTTTTTTGCCGATTGCTGAAAAATAACCAGAATATCGCGCGGATCAGCCTCGATACGCGGAAAAAACTTGGTAAACAGGGTGAAAAAAATTGACATAGCCACAACTTCGGACAATATGTAAAGGCCAAATTGCCAGTATAGTAAATCGTGTTTTTTTGTATATGCCAGCATGATAATTCGACTGACCACAACCACCAACATGCCGGTAAGAATGATCAAACTTGAAAAGAAGAAATACTTGAAATCCGTAATTTCGGGATACCAGGCCCGTGAGTTGAACGGCTGAAAAATATTGATAAACAATAATGCAAACAGAGCCGTAAATAATATCAAGCGCTTGATGTTATTTTTATCATACAAATATGCCGGAATCTTTGAGTACATTTTATTTTTAGATTTTAAAGAACAAAGAACAAAGAACAAAGACAAGAAATGAGCAAAGAAAATTTTCAAATCTTCAAATCTTCAAACCTCAAACTTTCAAATTTTTTTATATTATTTCAACGCCTGATAAACCAAATTGTGAAACAATACTTTAAAATCGATTCCGGAATTGTTTGGTTCGATATTGATATAAAACAAAAGGATCAAATCTTCTTTCGGGTCAATCACATAATCGGTTCCAAACCAGCCTCCCCAGCGCAATGATCCTTCGGAAGCTATCGAGCGATAGGAGTATTCAGGACGGAAATCATCAAATGCCAGCCCGAAGCCAATTTCACCGCGGAAATCGCCTACAGCATTCTTGCGCATCATTTCCACCGTCTTTCGTCCGAGAATGCGATGACCGTTAAATTCACCTTCGTTCAGAATCATTTGGCAGAATTTGGCATAATCTTCAATGGTTCCGTTCAATCCGGCGCCGGTGCTGAAAAAGGTTTTTGCTCCGGAATATGGAAATGTCTGATAAATACCGTTGGCTTTTTCGTTGCGAATAAGTGGAGATGCCGGACTGTTTTTTTCGTATAATGTTACTAATCTGTCTTTTTTACTTTCGGGTAAATAGAAATAGGTATCATTCATTCCCAGCGGTTTAAATATTTTTTCGCTGAAATATTGGTCAATGGGCTTTCCCGAAACTACTTCGATAAGATATCCCAACACATCGACACTCATGCCGTACGTAAAATTATCGCCCGGATCGTGTTCGAGCGGACATTTAGCCAGAATTTTCACACTTTCGCCCAACGTTATATTGTCTTTCGACATCATGGGCGATATTGGAATTCCCGCTTTGTCGTAGATTTTGCGCGTTTTACTATTTCCGTAAGAATAGCCTGAAGCGTGAGTCAGCAAATGTCGGATAGTAATATCGCGTTTTGCCGGACGGGTGGTGTACGAAGAATCAGCCTCGTTGAAAGTAACCAAAACCTGCGGATTGGCGAACTCAGGAATGTATTTTTTTAAGGGTTCGTCAAGAAGTATTTTCCCTTCTTCGAACAAGGTAAGCAATGCAACTGCCGTAATTGCTTTTGTTTGCGATGCCATACGGAAAATATCATTTTTTTGGGACGGAGATTTACTCTCCAGGTCGCGCCATCCGAAAGCTTTGTTGTGA
>JAKLIM010000298.1 GCA_022709605.1 Bacteroidota bacterium
ATTTTTAGAAATTTGCATCTTTAAAGGAAAAAAAAACGGACTTAAAGTTTAAAACCTTAAGTCCGTTTTTTTATTCTGTAAATAACCGGTTTAAATTATTAAACTGTAGATTGCAATGCTTAAAATACTCATTAACATAACCAGTGATGAGATGGTGAATACATTTGCAAATGAAACACTAAAATTATTGATAAACAATGTTTTATATCTCTTTAAAATTCCAAAACAGATCAACGCCACGGCACCGCCAACCATCATACCGCCTAAAACATCGCCGGGATAATGCACGCCCAAATAGATGCGTGAATAAGCCGATAATACAGCCCAACTAAATACAATAAATGTATATAATCTATTTCTAAAAATCAACGAACTTAATAATGCAAAACCAAATGTATTGGCTGCATGTGACGAAACAAAACCGAATTTCCCACCCTTGTAACCGTTTACAATATGCGTTATATTTAGTAAGCTTTCATCCTGCGAAGGCCGCAATCGTTGAACTGTATCTTTAATGAGTGAAGATGAAATCTGATCGGAAAGTACAACACACAAAACCAAAGCTAGAATTAGCCAGACAGATTCCTTTTTTTTAGAATTAAGAATTTCAAAAATTACTGCCAGATAAAAGGGTATCCAAACTAATTTATCGCTAAAAATAAACATAAATTTATCGAAAAACGCATTATGGAAACCATTTATTATTAAAAACAAATGTGTATCCCACAATAATAAGGTATCGATAAATCCCATCCTGTCAGCTTTTTATATAACCAGTTTTAAATTTTTACCAAACTTTCAAGTTCCACCCATCCAATTTCGCCATTACCAATTTTTATTTCAACCCAACGACCCAGCACGCTTTTTATTCTGACTTTGGTACCTTCGTGCAACTGAAACAAATCGGTTCCACTTTTATCCGGAGCACTTTTTACAACTACCACACCGGTCATAATTATTGCATCGTTATGGTTTTCGAGCTGATTCTTCCTGATTCCTGAAAAAAGTAATGTAACAACGCACAAAGCCAAAAATATTGAACTGAAATAAAAGGATGCTTTACGAAATGTCCGGGTATTACCAAACAGAAAAATAAATCCTGTAATTAAGCAAAGAAACAACATTGAAATACTGATAAAAAACCAGGTATTTGAAGTTAATAATTTAACAAGTCTGTCGACCCAACCAATGATAAAAAAATCTGGTGTTTGAACAATATTATCAACCACCTTCAATTGCGTCATCGATAAATTTACTTTTGCATCTTCAAAACCCGGCGATAAGCGTAAGGCTCGTTCATAATTCAAAATGGATCGTCCGGTTTCGTCTAATTTATAATATGCATTCCCCAGATTAAAATAAACCTGTGGCGCAACACCTTGTTGCTCGAGTATGGTTTCATACTGCTCAGCGGCAGCAGTATAGTCACCTTTTTTGTATAATTCGTTGGCAGTTTTAAAAGTAGTATTTTGTGCCAATATTGATATACTAAAACAAAATAACAGTAATATATATGCAATTCGTTGTTTCATAGGACTTTATTTTGCTTGAGATTTACAGTTTCTTGATTGTTTCTTCTAACTTACTGATCACTTCAATCGTTTCTTCGTACAAATTTCCCATTTCCTGCTGACCTGAATTTGGAGCATATCGGGCAAATTCACAGGTATTCAGAACCTGAAGCACTTTTTGAGTAGTCTCGGAAGTTACCCCTTTTTTATCAAGTTCTGTTTCCACATTTGTTTTATTCAGGTTTGAAACCGGAATCGATAGTTTATCGCTCAAATAAGTCCAAACAGATTTGAGTACTTCTTCGTAAAAAATATCCTTTTTGCCTTCATTTAATAACTTCAAGGCTAGTTTCAATCGTTTCGTGGCAATTCGATTGGCTTTTTTATTTTTCACAAATTCAACATTGGCATTATCTTTTACATTTTTGCGGAACAAAATAAAAAGTATAAGTGATACCAGAATTGGAACTATGTATAAAAGCCAGGCTAATGTGGTTCCAAAAATTGATTCATCAACCTTTTTTAATTTTATTTCATCAGTTACAATGTAACGAATGTCTTTTCCAAGCTGTTTTACATCTTCTTTGTTAGCATAATTACTTACTACTGTTGCACTTTCGTTACCATCTCCCTTCAGCACATTGAGTTTGTACGTAGGTGTACGCAACACTTTATAGGTTTTATCCTTTGTATCAAAATAAGAAAATTCGGCAGATGGAATCTCATATTTTCCGGGATGTCGCGGAATAAACATGAATTCAACAGATTTTGTGCCGGTAATTCCTGCTGTAGTAGTCTTAAAATTATTATTCGCTTTCGGATCATATACTTCGAAACCATCCGGAAATTTTAATTCAGGATTTTTTATAAGTTTCATGTTACCACTACCTGAAATGCTGATTTTAAGCGTTACTGCTTCGTTAGTTTTGACCTGCTGCGACGAAATGGTTGAGTTTAAAGCAAAATTTCCAACAGTTCCATTGTATCCCGCCGGCTTGCCCGACAAGGGTAAAGCTTTAACAATAATTTTGGTAGCAGGTGCAATAATATCCTTTGAAACATTGGTGTACGAATCGAAAAAATCATCGAATATACTGCGAACTGCCGTACGATTCTGTACACGAATAACTGCTTCGAAATTTGCCTTGTCGATTAATATCTCACCATCATGTTGAGGATAAAGCAATACCTGATACAAAACAACAGTTCCATAATTCTTACCGTTATAATTTTCGTAGGAGAATTGTTTATTTTGGTTTTGTTCCATATCCTGTTTCAGAAAACCATTAAAATCGGGCATTTTCTTGTTATTTACACTTACTACATCTACCAAAGTATAGAGTTTGTAGGTGATCAGAATTCCTTCCTGTTCGTAAACATTGGCTTTCGAAACACTGGTACGAATGAAAACATTGTCGTTTGAGATGCTTTGTGATGAGGCAGTTGATCCCGATTGTGGCTTTTGATTTGCTTTTGCAGCAGAACTTTCGTCGTCGGGTAAAACTTTAATCGACAATCCATTAGAGGTGTATTTTGTTCCATCAACAATTATACTAGCCGATGGGATGGTAAAAGTACCCGTTTTTGGAGCTTGTAAAGTATAAGTATATGAAATTGAGATAGATGAGGAAGTCTTTCCATTCACTATCTGGTAACTTGAACTTCGGGACTCAAAAGGACCTGCTAAAATTTCAAAATTATTTAAATCAGCTACTTTTAAATCCTTTCCGGTTGCATTTACAGAGTAAACTAACTGAAAAGGCTTATCGATAATGACTGTAGATGGTGCAGAGGCCGAAAAACGAACCGGCTCATCAGCATGAACACCAGAAGTACCAAGCAACAATAATATAAATAATAATATTTTATGTTTCATTTTTTTTATAAGACTTATAATGTTCTATTAATTCTTGCTTTAAAACAATATTTTGATAAAATAATTTTAATTGAATAAAATGTTACCAATCCTTTTCAGCACTTTTTTTATTTTTTGCAGCCTGTTTTTTGGCCTTTTCCATTGTATTTTTCTCGTCCTGCATCAAAGCATCCAGAATTTGCTGTGCATTTTCTTTTGACATTTGAGGCTGCTGAGGCTGTTGTTTCTGCTCCTGATCTTTCTTATCCTGCTCCTTGTTTTTATCTTTGTCTTTATCTTTGTCCTTATCTTGTTGTTGCTTTTTAAGCATTGATTGGGCATAAGCTAAATTATACCTTGTCTCATCATCTTTTGGATTTGCTTTTAAGGCATTTTTATATGCAGAAATACTTTCCTCAATCTTTTGCTCAGTTAACAGCGCATTACCGGTATTGTGCAATGCTGCAGCGAGTTTAATTTTGTTGGCAGGTTGCAAAGCTACCGAGTTTTTATATTGCTCAAGTGCATCGGCATATTTTTTTTGTTTAAACAATGCGTTTCCAAGATTATAATTTGCTTCAAAAGATTTTGGATTCTTCTCCAAACCTTTGCGGTAAGCAATTTCGGCCTCAGTAAATTTATCTGTTTTATATAATTTATTACCAGCCCGCACATCATTACTTTCCTTTTGGGCCATAACTGCAAAACTTATTGCGATATAAAATATAATTATACTTAATCTTCTCATTTTCAATAATAATGGTATTTAAAATAAAAACAGGTGTAAATGCAAATGCGTGTTATTTAACCTTTAATAATTTTGTCTTTTAAATCAAATATTTTTAATTTACTCAATCGTTTGTTTCTTCTTTCGAAAATAACGGCTTCTATTATCAATAATAATAAAGCAATTAATGCAAAAGACTGATATTGTTCGTTATAATCCGAAAAAACCTGCGTTTGTATTTCCGACTTAGCCATTTTGTCGAGCTGTTTGCTTATGTATTTGTAAGCTGCATTCGTATTATCCGCTCTCACATATACGCCCTTTCCGGCCGTTGCCAATTCCTGACACATTACCTCATTTAATTTTGAAACAACCACATTGCCATCTTTGTCTTTCCAGAAACTCATGGTACCATCCACAGGAATTGGAGCACCGTCGGGTTTTCCTAATCCTATAACATTCACCATTATACCGTTATCGGCAGCAAGTTTGGCAGCTCCAACAGCATCATCTTCATGATTTTCGCCATCAGTGAGAATTATAATCGAGCGTTTCATTTCGCTTTTTGCACCAAACGATTTTATCGATAAATCAATGGCAGATCCGATGGCTGTACCTTGCCGGGGAACCAATTTGGGCGAAATTGCTGATAAAAACATTTTGGCTGAAACATAATCGGCAGTAATAGGCAATTGAGTATAAGCGTCACCGGCAAAAA
>JAKLIM010000299.1 GCA_022709605.1 Bacteroidota bacterium
AGTTGTTCCTCAATGATGTTTTTTGCCAAAATCAACTCATATTGTACTTGTTACTATAAGTCTTTTTTACAATCAATATTCTTCAATTAAATCAACACAAACACTTTACAATTAATGGTCGAAGTTACTTATTGTATTATTTACAATATATTATGCAATGATATTGTATTAAATACAGTATTCAAATACTTGATTTTGTGTTTTATAACATAATATTTACACATTGTATTTACAAAATATTATCATATTTTTGCAACGAAATTTAAATTCATTTTCAAGTATGGCAAACGAAATAATATACAATCCACATGTTTCAGTCGACTGTGTAGTTTTTGGCTTTGATGGCGAAAAACTAAAAGTATTATTGATTGAACGTACCATTGCCGAAAACAATGAACTTTTCAACGACAAGAAACTTCCGGGAAGCATTATTCTGGCAGATGAAGATCTTGATAAAGCAGCTTCGCGGGTATTGACCGAACTTACCGGATTGAAAAACATCTATCTGAGTCAGTTTCGCAGTTTTGGCGGACCGGACAGAACAAAAAATCCACGCGATATTCTGTGGCTCGAAAATACAATGCAACTGAAAATTGGTCGAATAGTAACGGTTGCTTATGTAGCATTGATCAAAATTGATCGTAAAATACAGTTTAAAAGTGAAATAGCTCAAGCCAACTGGTACGATTTAAATGATGTTGCCACCATGAATCTGGCTTTTGACCATGCCGAAATTATCAACAAAGGAATGCAACACATTCGTCATAATCTGGACATTGAACCTTATTTATTATTCGAACTGTTGCCGCGCAAGTTCACTATTACTCAATTACAATCATTATATGACACTGTACATCAAACACGCTCTGATGTACGGAATTTCAGAAAAAAAGTAAGTCAGTGGCCGCATGTAGTAGCACTGGACGAATTAGAAGAAGGTGTAGCGCACCGGGCAGCAAGACTTTATAAATATAAGAAATGACCCCTAACCCCTTCCCGAAACTTCGGGAGGGGAATTAGGCAAGTTCATCTCTGATATTTTTTGATTTAAAATTTAAAATAAACAATACTAACTTCTCTTTTCCCCTCCCGAAGTTTCGGGAAGGGGTTAGGGGTAATGATTGAATCTTATGTACTTACTTGGTTATGATTTAGGTAGCTCGTCGGTAAAGGCGAGTTTGGTGAATGCAGAGACAGGCGAATGTGTGTCTTCGGCATTTTTTCCAAAAAAAGAAATGGAAATTATTTCGGTAAAAGCCGGTTGGGCCGAACAAAATCCCGAAATTTGGTGGAGTAATCTGAAACTTGCCACACAGGTGGTTTTGGAAGAATCGAATGTGAATGCTGATGACGTTAAAGCTGTTGGCATTTCGTATCAAATGCACGGTTTGGTGCTGGTAGACGAAAATCAAAATGCCATCCGCAATTCGATTATCTGGTGCGACTCGCGCGCTGTGCCTTATGGCGAAAAAGCCATGAACGAAATTGGAAGTGAAGCATGTTTATCGCATTTATTGAATTCTCCGGGCAACTTTACCTTGTCGAAAATGGCCTGGGTGAAGGAAAATGAACCTGAAAACTTTGCGAAAGCAAAATATTACATGTTGCCGGGCGATTATTTAGCCATGCGCATGACCGGAAAAGCTTGTACAACTGCTTCAGGATTATCCGAAGGGATCGCATGGGATTTCAAAGCTGAAGCACCGGCAAAATTCCTTTTCGATTATTTTGGTTTTGATGTAAATATGATTCCCGAAATTGTACCTACTTTCGGTCAACAAGGAAACCTGAAAGCAGATATTGCCGCCGAATTAGGTTTGGCCGCCGGAACTCCGGTAACGTATCGTGCAGGTGATCAGCCGAATAACGCTTTGTCGCTAAATGTTTTGAACCCGGGCGAAATAGCTGCCACCGGTGGAACTTCGGGTGTGGTTTATGGCGTTAACAGCGATTCGAAGTTCGATCCGCAATCGCGAGTGAATTCATTTGCCCACGTAAATCACACAACAGATGCAACCCGCGTTGGTGTTTTGCTTTGTATCAATGGAACTGCCATTTTGAATACATGGATCAAAAATAATGTTGCTCCCGAAGGGATCAGTTATGCCGAAATGAACGAACTGGCTGCCGGAATTCCTGTGGGAAGCGAGGGTGTAAGCATAATTCCTTTTGGTAACGGTGCTGAACGTGTCCTTGGAAATCAGGAACCAAATTGTTCGATTCACGGTGTAAACTTCAACCGCATCACCAAAGCACATTTAATACGTGCGGCTCACGAAGGCATTGCTTTTTCGTTTAAATACGGAATGGACATAATGAACAACATGGGAATTGAAACCAAAACCATTCGTGCCGGACATGCCAACTTGTTTTTAAGTCCGATATTCCGCCAGACTTTGGCGAATATTACCGGAGCAACCATCGAACTTTACAATACCGACGGTTCGGTAGGTGCTGCTCGTGGAGCAGGAATCGGAGCAGGTATTTATAAAGACGCCGAAGAAGCTTTTTCTACATTGAAAAAAATTCAGGTAATTACTCCTGAAGTTTGCGATATTGAAGCTACAAAAGTGGCTTATGAAAAGTGGGTGAAGAACATCTGATTTACAATTGGAAGATAAATAATCCGAAATTTAAAGAATAAAATTATCAATAAATAACGCTAAAGGCAAATATTGCCGAAGGCAAATAACTCAAAAACAATTTTAGAATTATGGAAAAAAAAGTGTATTTCCCATCAGTGGAAAAAATCAAATTCGAAGGAAAAGAAAGTAGAAACCCGTTGGCATTCCGTTATTACGATGCTAAAAAAGTGGTTTATGGTAAAACCATGGAAGAATGGTTTAAATTCAGCATGGCCTGGTGGCATACTTTGTGTGCCGAAGGTGGTGATCCATTTGGTCCCGGAACTCAAAAACACCCATGGGTAGGTGCTACTGACGCAGTTCAAGCAGCTAAAGACAAAATGGATGCAGGTTTTGAATTTATGTCTAAAATAGGTATCGAGTACTATTGTTTTCACGATATCGACTTAGTAGATGAAGGAGCAAGCATTGAAGAATACGAAGCAAACCTGAAAGCAATTGTGGCTTATGCTAAAGAAAAACAAGCTGAAACAGGCATTAAACTAATGTGGGGAACTGCAAACGTATTCTCTCCGGCTCGTTACATGAACGGTGCAAGCACCAATCCTGATTTCAATGCAGCTGCACGCGCAATGCTTCAAATCAAAAATGCTATCGATGCTACTATCGATTTAGGTGGTAGAGGATATGTATTCTGGGGTGGTCGCGAAGGTTACATGAGTTTGTTGAACACCGACATGAAACGCGAAAAACAACACATGGGAACTATGTTGCAAATGGCTCGCGATTATGCACGTGCCAAAGGATTCAAAGGCGTGTTCCTTATCGAACCAAAACCTATGGAACCAATGAAACACCAATATGATGTTGATGCTGAAACAGTTATTGGCTTCCTGAAAGAATTCGGTTTGGAAAATGATTTCAAATTGAATATCGAAGTAAACCACGCGACTTTGGCCGGTCATACATTCGAACACGAATTGCAATGTGCAGTTGATGCTGGCATGTTGGGCGCTATCGATGCCAACCGCGGTGATGTACAAAACGGTTGGGATACTGACCAATTCCCTGTTGATATTTACGAATTGACACAAGCCATGATGGTAGTTCTTAAAGGTGGAGGTATGCAAGGTGCAGGTACTAACTTCGATGCTAAAATACGTCGTAATTCTACCGATAACGAAGATTTATTCATTGCTCACGTAGGTGCCATGGATGTAATGGCTCGTGCTTTGGAAGCTGCTGCTGCAATTTTGGAAGAATCTCCTTACCAGAAAATGGTTGCTGACCGCTATGCTTCTTACGATGCAGGTAAAGGTAAAGAATTCGAAGAAGGCAAATTGACATTCGAAGATGTTTATGCCTATGCAAAAGCCAATGGCGAACCAAAACAAATCAGTGGAAAACAAGAGCTTTACGAAGCAATTGTAAATATGTATATTTAATTCAGATAAAAGAGCAAAGATAAAAGAGCAAAGACTACAAATGTAAAGTAAAAGACTATTGGAATAATTTTCAAAAATCTTTATTTTTCATCTTTTATTCTTTCGTCTTTATTCTTTGCTCTTTGCTCTTAAATCTAAAAAAAAGAATGAAAACTCAGGAAATTAATAAATTTTTTATTGTTGGCGTTACTTTAGTCGCCACGCTTGGAGGCTTGTTATTTGGTTACGATACGGCTGTTATTTCAGGTGCTGTTGATCCGTTGAAAGTATTTTTTCAACTCGATGCAGCACATTACGGCGACCTCGCAACTTTTTATCATGGCGCAACTGTTTCAAGTGCTTTAATCGGTTGTATTATTGGTGGTATAATTTCGGGGATTTTTGCAACCCGTTTCGGGCGTAAAAAATCGTTGATAATTGCTTCAGTTCTTTTCTTTATCTCTGCAGTTGGTTCAGGATTTCCTGAAATGATTTTCTTTAATAGCAGTACAGAAATTTCAACACTGCTTGTTTCATTTAATATATACAGGATAATTGGTGGTGTTGGAGTTGGTTTAGCTTCAGCCATTTGCCCAATGTACATTGCCGAAATGGCACCGGCAGAAATACGCGGAAAATTAGTTTCGTGGAATCAGTTTGCCATTATTTTTGGTATGTTGGTGGTTTATTTTGTAAACTACTTTATTATTTATGGTAAAGAACCTGTTTGGATCAACAGTGAAGGCTGGAGATTAATGTTCCTTTCGGAATCATTTGTGGCTGCTACTT
>JAKLIM010000003.1 GCA_022709605.1 Bacteroidota bacterium
AGAGTTCCCCAATAATCATTACTTACCGAAAGAATGGTACCTTTTTCATCCTGATCGTATGACGACTGAAAAAAACGGTAACCTCTGTATTTCAATATATTATTCATGAAAATGCGAAAAGGTAGTTCTGTTTTTGTTTCACTGTCGGTTACTGTTATTTCGCTGGCATACGACGATGGACTGTTTGAACCCGGATAACGCTCGAGAACAAAATCGCGCAGAAAAATGCTAAACGGCAGTTTTTGGGTCAACATTCCATACGAAATGGTCACTTTTACATCATTTATTTTGCAACTTGCCGATAACGAAGCTCCAGCTTCTGAACTTAACACATTTACCCGTTTCGTTGAATTTCCATCACTTACACTGAAAACCAGGGCATTTTTCCCTACTTTTACAATTCCTGATTCGTCGGTTCCAGGAGTTACTCGGGTCAGATTTTTACTTGCCTGAGGCAAATAAGTTTTCAATACAAAAATCAGATTTTCAGTTTTATAAATAGTTTTTTGTTCAGCAATATTCTCCGAACCGGGCAAAATCATGGTTTGATTTTGCTCCATCATGCTCATTTTTGCTATGGGCACAGAGGTTTTAAAATAGATTTTTTCGTTTTGCCTGAAAAATAAAATGTCAGGCTGTTGGGTGCTGTCTTCAAATGCAAAAGAAATTCCTTCGAACAAATTTGTTTCTCCATTTAATAATATAAAATCCGTTCCTTGATTTTCGGCATTCAAAACAAAAAGTGAAAGTGCCGGTTCGCCGTTTTTATCAGGAACAATCGTTTCCACCGAATTAGGGATAAAAAGCTCATGTTCAACGTGTATCATTTTACCGGCGATTTCAATTTGTTCAGAAAACTGATCCGATCCATTTTCCGAAAAAACAGCCTCAGTCGTTTTCTCTACTTTCGCACCATTTAATTCAGCTTCAACACGCACCGAAGTTTTATCAGAGCTAATTTCGTTCGACGATTCGCCTTCACGAATGTGCATCATCCCTTCTGAACCAAAATATCGTGTAATTCCGGCACCTATTAATATTATTATAAAAGCGAAATGAAATAGCAAAATAGTGAATTTGCGCTTATTCAGAATTTCGTATCGTACGATGCTTCCTAATAAATTGATAATCAACAAAACAAGTAAGCCCTCAAACCACACTGCATTATAAACTAAATCGCGGGCAACATCAGTTCCTTGCCTGCTTTCAATAAAAGTGGCGTAACCAATGCTTACTCCAAATATTACGAGTAAAATGACACTTGTGGTCATTGAAAAAAGTATATTGTTCAGTTTTTTCATGAATTAAATTTTAAAAATGTCGCCTAAAAATAAAAAAATGACGTTAAATGAAGGTAAGCCTGTCATAAAACAACATATTGAATGCAAATTAGGCAAATCAACCGTATTTTATTTTTTAAAACAAACGGGTAAGAAATTAGGTAAGAAATAATATCGTATTTATCGTAATGAGTTATCCCGTAAAGATTTAGAAGATAAAAAACCCCGGGGAAATATAAAGTGAAACCTTGAATATTTTATGAAAATATTTAATTCCATTTACTTTAGAAAAACAAAGTTATAAACAAAATGGAAATAAAAAAATTTAGCAGAAAAAAGTAAATTAAGTTTAAGTTTTTTTGGGAATGCGCTTTTTTTGAGAATCATAATAAAAAACGTATTTTTGTGCTTCAAAAAATAGCGAATGGAAAATGAAGGCATGGTGCTACGCACCGAAAATCTTTATAAAAAATATGGTAAACGTACGGTGGTTAATGATGTTTCCATCAACGTAAAACAAGGTGAAATTGTGGGTTTGCTGGGGCCAAACGGTGCAGGCAAAACAACTACTTTTTACATGACCACGGGATTGGTAACGCCAAACTCAGGAAAAATTTTTTTGAATGATGTAGATATTACCAAATATCCGGTGTATAAACGGGCTCAAAGCGGAATTGGTTACCTTGCACAGGAAGCATCGGTCTTTCGTAAAATGACTGTGGAAGATAACATTAAAGCGGTGCTCGAAATGACTAAATTCAGCAAGGCGTATCAGAAAGAGTCGCTCGAAACATTGATTTCTGAATTTAACCTCGAAGCGGTACGTCACAATATTGGCGACCGACTTTCGGGTGGTGAGCGCCGCCGTACCGAAATTGCACGCTGTCTGGCTATCGAACCACGTTTTATCATGCTCGATGAACCTTTTGCCGGAGTTGACCCGATTGCTGTTCAGGATATCCAGGATATTGTTTGGAAATTGAAAGATAAAAACATCGGAATTTTAATTACCGACCACAATGTGGACGAAACGCTCACAATTACCGACAGAGCTTACATGCTTTTCGAAGGAAAAATTCTCTTCAAAGGAACTTCGCAGGAACTGGCTGATAATCCATTAGTTCGTGAAAAATACCTGGGTAGAGACTTTAAGTTGAAAGAAAAAACGAGAATATAAGTTGGTAGTTTATAGTAGGTAGTTGGTAGCTGGTAGTTGGTAATTTGTAACTGGTAATGGCTGTGCTTTTTTCCATTTTTCCATTTTTCCATTTTTTCATTTTTCCATTTCTTAATTACTCTTTTTCTCATTAAAAAACTAAATCAAAAAGAAAAATTATGTCATCCAAAGAGTTGATAGTCAACCGGGAAATAACACTAAAAGAGATTGGTCAGGAAGACGTGAAACCGATTTTCGAAACGATTAGCGCCGAAAGAAAATACCTGGGCGTGTGGTTGCCTTTCGTTGAGCATACACTCGAAATAGCTGATACACAAAATTTTATCGACAATTTAGTAATTTCAGAGACCAAAGATCTGACTTATGCCATTTATTATCGAAAAGAATTTGTTGGTCTGGCGGGACTGAAAGATCCGGATTATGATAACAAGAAAATTGAAATCGGTTACTGGATTGCAGAGAAATATCAACACAGAGGAATCGTCACACTTTCGTGTCGGAAACTGATTGAACATGCTTTCGACAATCTGAAAATGAACAGAATACAATTGAAAGCCGCCACTGAAAACATCAACAGTCAGAAAGTTGCCGAGCGTCTCGGGTTTAAAAAAGAAGGCATTGAACGCGATGGCGAACTGCATAAACGAGGATATGTTGATTTAATCGTTTATGGATTGTTGAAAAAAGATATTCAAAAATAGTTTGAGGGTTTGTAGTTTGTAAAAAAATATTCAATACAGTTATATTGACAACCACACTTACCATATTAGGCTGCGGATCAGCACTTCCAACGAAAAGTCATTTCCCGACTTCACAAATTCTCGAGATGCGTGACAAGCAATTTATGATTGATTGCGGTGAAGGAACTCAAATCCGTATGCGTCAAATGGGGATCAGAACCAACCGATTAGGACATATTTTTATCTCGCATCTGCATGGCGATCATGTTTTTGGTTTGATAGGACTGATTTCATCCTTCGGAATGCTCAACCGCACTGCCGATTTACATATTCATGCTGCTGCCGATCTGGAAAAGATACTGCAACCGCAACTCGACTTTTTTTGCGAAGGCATCCCTTTTAAAGTCATTTTTCAAATTATTAACCCAAAAGTTTACGACAAAATTTTTGAAGATCGATCAGTAAGTGTTTATTCCATTCCGCTCAAACACCGCGTGCCGACCTGTGGATTTCTTTTCGAAGAAAAACCACGCGATCGTCATATTATTCGTGAAATGATTGATTTTTATAAAATTCCAACCTGGCGAATTCCGAAAATAAAACAGGGAGAAGATTTTATAAATGAAGAAGGAGAATTGATTAAAAATGAGTTGCTAACTACTCCTCCTGAACCTCCAAAACGTTATGCATATTGTTCAGACACAGCTTATTCCGAGAAAATTATACCATTTATCGAAGGTGTTGATTGCCTTTATCACGAAGCCACTTTTATGAACGATGAGCTGAAACGATCCAAAGACACACAACATTCTACCGCCGAACAAGCAGCTACCATTGGATTGAAAGCAAATGTAAAAAAACTGATTATCGGACATTATTCGGCACGCTATGTAAACAAAAACGGATTATTGCAAGAAGCAAAATCCGTTTTCGATAAAACTATTTTGGGCGAAGATATGACAGTTTACGAAATATAAATCAGCCACTTAACACATATCAATTCGTGTTAATCCAAGTTTTGCTAAACCACCTTCCGAAGTTTCTTTGTATAAACTTGGCAAATCGTGTCCGGTGGTTAACATTGTTTCTACTACTTTATCAAAACTGATGATGTGCTTGCCATCCGAA
This sequence comes from Bacteroidota bacterium, assembly GCA_022709605.1. Classification (GTDB taxonomy): domain Bacteria; phylum Bacteroidota; class Bacteroidia; order Bacteroidales; family Paludibacteraceae; genus Paludibacter. The sequence continues at coordinate 4,266 of JAKLIM010000003.1, forward strand.
AGCATCGAAGCCAGATTGGCATCCAAAGCCCGCAAAGCACCAAACGAATTTCGTTCGATACACGGAATTTGCACCAGACCGCAAACCGGATCGCACGTAAGTCCCAAATGATGTTCGAGTCCCATTTCGGCCGCATATTCAATTTGTTGCGGACTGCCTCCAAAAACCTGATTTGAAGCAGCAGCAGTCATGGCACAAGCCGATCCAATTTCGCCCTGACAGCCCACTTCAGCACCCGATATCGAAGCATTCGATTTTATAACATTTCCGAATAATCCGGCTGTGGCCAATGCCTGAAGTATATTTTTGTCCGAAAATTCGTGATAATTTTTTAAATGATACAAAATGGCCGGAAGCACACCCGCCGCTCCACAAGTGGGTGCGGTTACCACTTTTCCACCACTTGCATTTTGCTCCGAAACGGCTAAAGCATAGGACATTATCAGACACCGATTTTGCAAACTCACTTTATAACTTTTCGCTTTTATCCAATATGATGCTGCTTTACGCCGTAAATTCAGTTCGCCAGGTAAAACACCATCATTATCAAGTCCGTCGCGAACCGATTGCTGCATGGTGATCCAAACTTCGTTTAAATAATCCCAAATATCTTCTTCCTCATGATCCTGAACATATTCCCAGTAGGTTTTTCCCCGATTTTCGACCCATTGCAAAATCTCGGTCATATTTTTATGTTGATAAATATGATTTTCAGTCAAGTGTGAGTTTTCATCCGCTATTTTTCCACCACCAATGCTATAAACAATTCTGCTTTTTATAATATTTCCGTAATAATCAAAGGCTTCGAATTTCATTCCATTGGTGTGAAATGGTAATACAATTTCGGGAAACCACTGAAATTCAACTGTTTTTGGTAATAGCGCGTCACTTACGGCAATGTCGGTAAAATGGCCTTTACCTGTAGCAGCTAAACTTCCATAGAGTGTAACTTTATAATTAGTTGCATCCGGTGTCTCGAGTTTGAAAGCTTCAGCAGCAGTTTTCGGACCCATGGTATGACTGCTCGAAGGCCCGTTTCCTATCCTGAAGATTGATTTAATACTTTCCATATTGTTGATAATAAGCTGAATAAAAGCTTCTCAATTGTGTCTGAATTTGAATTAATATACAAAAATACATATTTGTGTGGAATAAAAATTTACAAACCTAAAAAAACCCCGTTAAATTTATAACGGGGTTGACTAAAGTAAACAAAATAAATTTACATCAATTTAAAATAAACCGGTAAATAATATTTAACTCTTACCGGTTTTCCATTTTGAATGCCCGGTTGCCATTTCGGCATTAGTTTAATCACTCTCATTGCCTCTTTATCCAAACTCGGATCTACACTTCTAACTACTTCCACATCAACAATTGAACCATCTCTGTTGATTACAAATTGACAAACAACTTTTCCCTGTGTATAGGTTTCGATGGCAATTGAAGGATATTTAATATTCTTTGATAGAAAATCGTTAACATCTCCATTGAACCGCGGCATAATTTCAGCATAAATAACAGGTTCGTCTGAAATAACTTCAATGGGACCATTGCCATAAACTACAGGAGTAAGATCTACACCAATATCTGGGTTATCGTCAGAAGTAAAATCAACAATTTCAGTTGGAATATCATCATCAACAATATTGATAATTTCAGGAGACAACACCGGTGGTGGCGGTGGTGGCGGTGGTGCAACCATGGTAATTGGAATCAGAAATTCATCGGGAATCTCAATGGTAGGTTGATCTTGTACAAAAACTTTAACGTCTTTTTTCGACCACTCCAAAAAGATAAATAACAGAGAAAGCACCATTACAAATCCAATCATTAAATAAATACTTTTTTTGTTCTCAAGGTTTGCCTGAGCTGATTTTTTTGCTGTCATGACAAGTTTTTTTTAAAGGTTATAAGGAATAATTTTATCAAAAAAGTTTATTGAACTCATTTATTAAATAAAACGTAAACGAATGATCTTTTATTATATTTATTTCAAACTTAATATTAATTAAAATAAATGTATATTTTACACTTTATCAACAAGTTACATCAAAATTTAATTTGGTAAAAAGATCGCTAAGATTATAATTTTAGAAATATCTATCCATAATCTTGTTTTACAATAACTTAAGCAAATATCACACCAAACTCAGTATTAATTTTAAAGTCATTTCATCTACCAAAACACGTCATTTTTTACACCAGGTATTCCATTATTAAAGCTAAATTTGTAAAATAAAAATCTTCAATTTACAAAAAAATCATAATGTCCAATTAAATGAAAAAACTTTTACTTTTTTCCGCGCTTTTAATTTGCTTTACCTGTTTTATCTCGGCCCGTACCATTTACGTTTCAACCTCCGGCGACGACTCCAATCCGGGCACAGAAACATCTCCTTATTTAAATATTCAAAAGGCAATTGATGAAGCAAATCCCGGCGATATGATTTACCTTCGTGGAGGAACTTATATGCTTTCCAAACGTGTAAAAATTCAGAAAGCAGGAACAGCCGAAGCACGAATTAGTATGTTCGGTTATCCGGGCGAACGCGTTATAATTGATGGTACAAACATAGCAGTAACTTCGGTGAATGAATTTAAACAGGCCCGTTGTATTTATGTCAATCATTTTGGCGATTACTGGCATTTTAAAAACCTCGAAATGTGTAATGCCAAAGACAATGGTATGAAGATGGAAGGCAGTTACAATATTGTTGAAAACTGCAAGTTTTATGGCAACAACGACACCGGACTTCAGATTGGCATGTATAAAGATTTTTCGATTGAGGAAACTCAGTCTTTTCCAATTTCAGGTGAACCACAATTTAACCCAAAGTATTCGTATTGTAAATATAATGTGGTGATTAATTGCGATGCATGGTATAATTACGACAGTAAATCATTCAGTGGTTCGGACGATGGTGGCGATGCCGATGGTTTTGCTGCAAAACTTTTCCCCGGACCGGGAACCGAATTTCACGGTTGTCGTGCATGGAATAATTCAGATGACAACTGGGATTTATACATGGTTTACCATCCGATAGTTATCGATAACTGCCGGAGTTGGAAAGCAGGTTATAGTCCAACCAACTCAGGCATTGGAAACGGTAACGGATTTAAATTGGGTGGCGGAGGAACTTCGGGTGGAGCTGCATTTGCGCAATCGGTTGGTGCTCATGTAGTTCGTAATTGTGTGGCATTCGATTGTTTGCACAAAGGTTTCGACCAAATCAATGCGTACGAAGCCATGTATCTGTTTAACAATGTGTCGTTTGGAAATGAATACAATTATCGCTTCCCAACTATTTTCCAGTATGGAACCATGTATTTGCGTAATAATATCGGATTCAAACCTTCAACTTTGAATCACGAATTCCTTTCGGCCGACAAAGATGGAGCTCAGGTTCCCAACACTGCATTCAATAGCTGGACTACATTTGATGGTTGCGATCCGTACAAAGATGGAAATAAAGTGAATGGTACTGCTGTAAAAGCGAAGGATCATTCTGCACAATTCAAAAGTTTGTCATCTGCATTATTTTTGGCTGATCGTCAGGCAGATGGAAGTTTACCCGACAATGATTTTTGCAAATTAATTTCGGAAAGTAAATTTATAAATGCCGGTGAAAATATCGAAAACTTTACGCCCGCAGCGCATAGCCCCGGTGGATTAACCTTACCCAATATTTCCATTTTGTACAATGATGGAAAAGCTGACATGGGAGCTTACGAAACCGGATTAGCAACCACAGCAACACTTTCGCTCATTTCAGGGAAAGCCGATCAGACCATTTTTACGGGAAATACAATTAATACAACTGTTTACAAATGGGGTGGCGCAGCAACTGATGTAACCATCAGTAATTTACCAACTGGTTTGGAAGCTGATAAAGATGCTACAGCAAAAACTGTAACCATTTCGGGCATTCCAACTGTCGAAGGTACTTATTCCATTGTAAATGTGGGCGGTACAAATACAATTACCTTAACCGGACAAATTAAAATCTCAACAGTGGCTGCTGCAAGTTTAGTCCTTACCGAAGGAAAAGCAGCACAGGAAGTTTTCTTTGGAAATGCCATGCTAAAAACCGTATTTACATGGGGTGGCGGAACTACCGATGTTACATACACGGCATTACCGGCAGGAATTACGGCTGAAAAAGACATGACAGCAAAAACACTTACTATTACCGGAATTCCAACGGAAGATGGTGCTTTTTCAGTAAGTACGGTAGGCGGTATGGAAGGTTCTGAAGTGTCCATCAACTGCAATATCACACGCGTTTTACCAACAAAAATTCTTACCGGTGACTGGTATCATTTGCAGGATTCTATCAATAAATTACCTGTCGATCTTCAGGGAGTACTTTCAATAGGTACAACAAATGCATCTTATCCAACAATATTAAATCCGGCTTATGTAGAATCTTCAGGTTCAGCACCTTCAGGTTGTACAGTTGGAGCGATTAATGTTGAACGGAGTGGTGGATTTGTACAGTGGACTTTACCAAGTTTAGCCGAAATGAAATCGAATATTCATTTTACAGGTTCTCGAACTTTGAATATCGAATATACAGTGGGCGGAGTAACCAAAACCTGGACTTCGGCTTCATTAGCTAAAACAACCATGCTTAATTGGGACATGATGCTGGCCATTGGACTTGAACCAACCAAAAAACCGGTTACAATTAAATTCATCAACACAACATCGAGTGGAGGAATACGTGTTTACGATTTTTTTGTAAAAACTTTTGATGTAAGCTCGGCTATCGAAAAAGTAGAAATTCCAAAATTAATTTTCCAAATGTATCAAACCGAAACTGCTTTGATAGTTTATGGTGAAATTGCTCAACTGAAAGTATATAATTTATCGGGAGCCGTTGTGGCTCAATCAAACCTGTCGCAAATTATTGAAACTAATAAATTAACAAAAGGAATTTATCTGGTTCAAATACAGGATAAAACAGGCCGAATTGCTACTCAGAAATTCATTAAAAAATAATCGATATTTACAGACCTAACAGGTTTAAAAAACCTGTTAGGTCTACCTTAATAAAAATAATCATGAAAAAACTTTTACCCCTTATTTTTAGTATTCTATTTTCCGGTATTCTATTTGCTCAAACAAATGTTACCGAAAATTTTGAAACCGGCTTGCCAAACTCAGCACCTTCGAGTGAAACTACGGCTGTTTTGAGTTCAGGTTCATGGAAAATTAACGGAACTTTTGGAAAATCCGATAATGGGAGCAATCGTTTGGCCATGAATACAAACGGATATGCCATTACTCCGGCGATTAATAAACCCATATCTTTATCGTTTACACATCGCGGCAGTGGCAGTGGAAAAGTGATAACCGTTTATAAATCAATTAATAACGGAGCTAACTGGAATTCAATTGGCACAGCTACTGTGAGCTCGTCGTCCACTTATGCACAAGCCAATATGTCCGTAGCCGAAGCTGGAACTAAAAATGTGTTGATAAAATTCGTTTGTGGTTCGGCCACAATATATATCGATGATGTAAATATTATTTGTTCCAATATGGGCGACGAGCCGGGAACTCAGGCATCATTATCTGCATCCGAAATTACAGGCAATTCAATGAAAATCAATTTCACCAAAGGCAATGGCGATGGACGATTATTAGTTTACTCCAAAGGTTCCACGGTAAGTTGGACACCTGTTGATGGCATTCCTTATTTGAATTTACCAAAATTATTAGATACCAATGTAATGGGAGTTTCTACGGGAAATGCCGATAATGTTACTGTAACAGGGTTGGAAGCAGGCGAAACCTATCATTTTGCAGTTTTTGAGTATTCAGGAGTAAATGATGCCATCAATTACCTGACTTCAACAGTTGGCAAACTTGAACAAAAAACTGCAGAAGTACCAAGTATTACAATAAATCCTGCTGTAATTAATTTTGGTTCAGTAAAAACCGGAACTTTCAGCAAAAGAAGTTTTGTTTTTTCGGCTAAATATCTCCAACCTACCGGTTTGGGAACATTGAATATTATAACATCCAACGACTTTTTAATTTCAACAAATTCTGCGTCCGGATTTTCAAATCAGATCGAAATACCATTAACATCAAATACGATTAATGAAACTACAATTTATGTTCAGTTTTTACCCACTGAATTAAAATCTTATGCATCAACAATTTCGCTGATGGGTGGAACTGCTTCCAACCAATTGCAGGTATTGGGTTTAGGTTCCAATACCGATGCTAAAACCTATTACATTGCTCCAACAGGAAGCGATGCCGGCGAAGGTTCGTTCGATTCTCCGTGGTACAATCTTCAAAAAGCTGTCGATGCTGCCGTTCCGGGCGACACTATTATTTGTCGCGGAGGAACATATTTCCCTACCATGATGAAAGATGGCACAAAAACCACGGTTCGACTGACAACAATTGGAACGGCCGATAAGCGCCTTACAATTAAAAATTATCCGGGTGAAGCACCGATTTTCAACTTCAAAGATCAACCTAAAAAAGTGAGTGTACGTGGTATTCAATTGGATGGTAATTACTGGCATATCTTCGGATTGCACATTACACAAGCCGGCGATAACGGTATAAAATTAGAAGGTAATTACAATAAAATCGAGCGATGTACATTTAGTTACAATGACGATACGGGCCTACAATTGGGATTTGGTCATGCTTTCTCTGATACTCATCCGGGAATTTCATCAAACAATGGAAGTTATTGTGCTTATAATGATGTGGTTGATTGTGATTCATATCTGAACTGTGATGCTGATAATTTTGGTAGCGATGCTGATGGTTTTGCCTGTAAAATGCACAATGGAATTGGCAACCGCTTTATTCGTTGTCGCGCCTGGGACAATGCCGATGATGCCTGGGATTTGTACGAAACCGATTATCCGGTTTATCTGATTGAGTGTTGGGCCTGGGGTTCCGGTCGTGGTGAGTTATTTACCTGGGTACAGGCTTCCGGTTCGTTTCAGGGCAATGGCAATGGTATTAAAATGGGTGGAAATGGCACCGGCGGTTCATCCGAAGGAAAACATGAAGCATGGAATAGTGTGGCTTTTAATTGCAATAAAAGTGGTTCTGTGAAGGGATTCGACCAAAACAGCCACAATGGTGGAGTAAAATTAGTGAATTGCCTGGCTTTTGGTTGTGGGTATGATTTCATGTTCGAAAAATCGTCGAACGATTGTGAGTATTACAACAATGTATGTTTTGGAAATATTGAAATTGCCGGAGGTTTGAACAGCAACAATGCCATGCTTTCAACTTCTGATGAAGCCTGGACAAACGTCATACGTGGTTTTGGAGCTTCCGATTATGTTAGTTTAAGCGAAACTGATGCCAAAGCGCCGCGTGGTGCCGATGGAAGTATGCCAACAAAATTTGCCCGTCTGAAAAGTGGAAGTGTTTTGGTTGATAAAGGATTGAATCTTGTTCCACCTTTTACTGCCGTTTTTCCTTTTATTAAACAAGATGTGTATAGTTTGGCACGCGATTTAGGTCCTTACGAATTACAGGAAGGCACTGTAAATACCGGCATTCAACTCATTATGAATATGAATGCAACATTAGATCTTTCTATACAACCAAATCCTTGTAAATCAGAAGCAACAGTAAAATTCAGCAGCGATTTTTCAGGTTCGGCTACGCTGAAAATTGTAAGTTTAAATGGTCAAACCATCAACGAATGTTATAGAGTACAAGCCGATGCAGGTGTGGAATATTTTATTCCGGTTTCGGTAAGTTCGCTCAACAATGGGGTTTATTTTTGTCAGTTAAATATTGGCAATCAAACCAAAACGACAAAATTGATTGTGGTAAAATAGTTTAAATACCTCAAACTTTTCCTAAGTTTAGAATTTTGGAAAAGTTTGTTGAAAAAAAATTTTGCATGAAAAAACTTTTTCTTCTATTGTCAATTCTATTTTTAATTACCTCCATTTCAGCCCGTCAACTTTATCTTTCGCCAACCGGAAGTGATGCTAACAACGGACTATCGCTTCAAACTGCATGGTTATCACCTAATTATGCCTACAACACATTAGTGGCAGGCGATACACTTTGGGTGAAAGGTGGAATTTACACGGTATATTCAACCGTAAAATCGAAAAATGCAGGTACGAAATCTCAGCCGATTAAAGTATTCGCTTTGAAAGGTGAAAATCCGGTTTTCGATTGTTCCTCTTTCCGGCATTATGGGAGCGAAAGTTCAACTTATCGCGGCATGGATTTACGTCAATCGTGGTGGCATGTTCGGGGAATTAAGGTTTACAAAGCCGGACATAACGGAATCATTATTGCCGGTGAAAATATTATTGTTGAGGGTTGTACCATTCAGGAATGCGGGCACGATGGAATTTCCATCGGCGCGGGTTCGTTGAATGCGTTGGTCGTTAATTGCGACTCGTACCGCAATGCTGAAGTTGTCGGAAAGGGCGAAAATGGCGACGGTTTTGCGGCTAAAGAAGGATCAGGAACCATTTTCCGTGGTTGTCGCGCCTGGGAAAATTGCGATGATGGCTGGGATGTTTACGGTGGAAGTCAGCCGGTATTGATTGATAGTTGTTGGTCTTTTGGCAATGGAGTAAATTATTGGCCTGATTTAATTCCTGATTATCAGGGCGATGGAAATGGGTTCAAACTTGGTGGCGGTGGCGGCGTTGATGGGAATGCACCGAATGTTGTTTTACACAGTATTGCATTCAACAATGTAAGCAAAGGTTTCGACCAAAATCATAACGCATGGGGCGTAACTTGCATCAATTGCACAGGATACAATAACAACGGCATGGGAAATTTTGCATTTCAGGAAGCGCCTGCACAAGGCAAGCACCTTATGATTAACAATTTATCGTATGCCGGAACCGGACAAAATATTGCTACCGGTAGCACCGAAACTACCAATAGCTGGAATCTCGGACTGAGTTTTACCGACGATATGTTTGAAAGCCTGATTGTAGCGGATGCAAAAACCGACAGAGATGAAAATTACCGATTGACTGACCCAAAACTCAAATCGCTATTCAAATTAAAAAGCACGAATCCGGCCATCGATAAAGGAACTGCTCAAACGTTCATTCGGCTGAAACCGTATTACGCAATTCCTTTTTCGGGAGCAAAACCCGATTTGGGAGCAAAAGAATTAGTAACCGGCGCTTGGACATTTCCCACGCCAGACGAAACTCAACCGGAAGATTCGACAGTAAACCCCGGCAACAGACCTGTTGGAATTAAACAAGTAATTGTAAATGTAGTTACTCAATTTACAATAAGCGCCGGAGCAAAATCAACCGTTTGGGGACCGTTTTCTCTGGTATCTGCCGAAAGTGCTGTTTTCGATTTTCAGGCTGTTGGTTCATCCAGTGGAGCCGCCATAATTGAATTTTCGAAAGATAATTCCAACTGGGAACAAGTGGGAACTCAGGCTAAAAACGGAAGCACAAGTTGGGTAATCGGCAAAATAATTGATTTAAGTGCTGATACAGCTCCTTGGGGTTCAACAATTTACATTCGGTTCAACAATAACAGCACCAAGGATGTAAACATAAAGAATTTAATTATTACGGGTACAATCTATACCATTAATTCGACAATTGATATTGAAAATTATTCTCCTTTACTTTATGAAAAATATTACAATTTCAACGGTCAGGAAATTACAAATAAAACAGAAGGCTTATTCATTCGCAAATCAGTGTTTGAAAATGGAAAAATAATCATTCAAAAAATAAGTCGTAAAAATATCTAACAAAATCATTCCTCCATGAAAAAATCGCTCACTATCCTATTTGTGTTTTTCTCAGTTTTGCTTTATTCACAATCACTTACGCATGTAATTGGTTTACCCGAAGGTTTTGCATCATTGAATGGAGGTGTTACCGGAGGCGAAGGCGGTCCCATTGTTACAGTAACCAACGAAGACGAGTTAAAAGAAGCTGTGGATGGTGTAAATACCGCAACAATTATTTTAGTTAAAGGAACTATCAATGTTTCGGGCGAAATGTCGGCACGGGGAAATAAAACCATAGTCGGGTTGGGAACTGATGCCCGAATTGCCGGCGGAGGATTTGGATGGAATACAAAATCGAACGTGATTGTTCAGAATATTACGTTTGAAGATGCTTCGGACGATTTGCTCAAAATAAACAATAAATGCAAAAATTTCTGGATCGACCACTGTACTTTCAGCGATGGTGCAGGAACAAATGAAGGATCGCACGATGGTATGCTGGACGTAACACGTGGTAGTGAATTTGTCACCATTTCGTATTGCAAATTTTTCAATCACGATAAAAATATTCTTATCGGCCACAGCGACAGCGAATCAGGCGATGTGATTATGAAAGTTACCTTGCATCACAATTGGTTCGACAAAACAGTTCAGCGCAATCCCCGCGTTCGATTTGCCACCGTTCATTGCTACAACAATTATTATGATTCCAATAGTATTTACAGCGTGGCTTCGGCGATTGATGCCAAAGTATTAGTCGAAAACTGTTTTTTCAAAAATTGTCCTATTCCACTTCAGGTGGGAGTTCCGGGTTTTTCGCCTGCCGGATTTCTTGTACAGCGCGGTTGTTTTTTCGAAGGGTGTGGAGTTCCACAACTCAAAGAGTTTGATATAACCGGTTTGTATCCATATACTTATAAATTAGATTCAGTAAAATATGTGCCCTGTATTGCCGAATCGTATGTGGGCGCAGCAAAAACATACCGAACTCCGGAAAATTTCACCTGCGACGATGCTGATGAACCAAATGCTATTCAACAAATAAAAGGTAATTTAACCCATTTAATGCTCAATAACAATAGCTTGTCTTTTAGATGTAAAGAAATATCGCCCGCTGAAATTAGTATTATTTCTGCTGATGGAAGATTAATTGATATTCCTTTTCGGGGTTGGGTAAAAGCCGGAGTAGAAAACAAAATTGAACTAAATACTCAACATCTTTCGAATGGTTTGTATTTGATAGTATTTAAAACTGCGAATGAAAAATCGGTACTGAAAATTCAGAAATAAGTTGGTAGTTTGTAGTTTGAAAGTTATTTTTAATAATTTATGAACTTACAGTCTAATTATTTTATCATATGGGTGCAGAAGAAATGTAAACACTGCTTTTTCTACGCTTGCAAATTCTGAAAAAATCATTACATTTATACCAAAATCGATAGGCAACAGTAACTTAATCCTTTAAAACCACAGCATTGCGTACATTAATCGTCGCAAAGCATATATTATCAGGTGTTTACACTGAAAATGGAAACAGATCAAAAATGATTAGTTACTAATTATTCAAGCTATTATAAATTAACTTTTTATCAATATTTATATCATGGAAAATAAAATGAGTCGCCGAAATTTCATAGGCAAATCGGCAGTTGTAAGTGCAGCTGCTTTGTTAAGTAGTGTGCCAATCATTAGCAATGCTGCAAAAAAAACACAGGCAAAACCTGTGGTTTCGGGTAAAACAAAGGTCGCAATCGTTGGTACCGGTTCGCGTGGAACGGGCATGTGGGGCAAAACGGTTTTGAAAGGCTACAGCGATAAGGTTGAATATATAGGTATGTGCGATAAAAACCCGGGAAGGCTTGAGGCTGCAAAAAAACACATAGGTCTTACCTGCAAAACGTACACAGATTTCGATACGATGATGAAGGAAAATAAGCCTGATATTCTGATTGTTACCACCATGGATGCTACACACGATGAATTTATTATTAAAGGATTGGATGCAGGCTGCAACATTCTGACCGAAAAACCAATGACTACCGACGAAGTGAAATGTCAGGCCATACTCGATGCCCAGAAACGTTCCGGAAAAGAAGTAATTGTTACTTTTAATTACCGTTATTCACCCCATCGTTCAAAAATTTGGGAATTAATAAATGCCGGTGAAATTGGCGATGTAACTTCAGTGGATTTCCATTGGTATTTAGATACAAGTCATGGTGCCGATTATTTCCGCCGTTGGCATCGCAAACGCGAGTTTGGAGGTTCGTTGTGGGTACACAAAGCATCGCATCATTTCGATTTATTAGGTTGGTGGCTCAATTCTGAACCCGAGGAAGTTTTTGCGTACGGATCACTTGAATTTTATGGAAAAAATGGCAAACAGCGTGGTACAAATTGCCGTTCGTGCAGTCATAAAGACAGTTGTAATTTTTATTGGGATGTCAATAAAAACGAATATTACAAAATGCTTTATACTGATAATGAACAACATGACGGATATCTTCGTGACGGTTGTGTGTTCAAAGAAGACATCGATATTTTTGATAAAATGTGTGCATCGATAAAATATGCCAACGGTGTTCAGGTGGCTTATTCGCTCACTGCTTATTCACCTTACGAAGGTTATCGCATTGCGTTTAATGGTACAAAAGGACGCATCGATGCCTGGATTCAGGAAAGCAACCCCACACACGATGGAGAATTTGACGAAATAATGGTAACACGCAATTTCGGGAAAAGAAATTACATCCGCATTCCTCAATCCGAAGGTCATGGCGGTGGCGATAAATTGATGCAGGATAAAATCTGGCGCAATGTAAAAGAAGATCCATTCAAACAATCGGCGAATATTCGCGATGGCGCTTTTGCTATACTGACAGGTGTAGCTGCCCGCAAAAGTTGCGACAGTGGTAAACCGGTGAAGATAGCAGATTTGACAGACTTGATGCCAAAAGCGAAGAAATAACCTCTCCCCTCCCGATAGCTATCGGGGCTCCCCAAATGGGAGGGAATATAGGAAGTTCAAAGGTTATATGTAACAATAAGTTTCTCAATTTCTTATTTTCTTATTTTCTTATTTTCTTATTTTCTCAATAACTTAATTTCTCAATAACTTATTTTCTCAATTTTCACCAATGACAAAAAAATTTCTTACAATTCTAATCATTTCTTCAATAACAACAACCCTTACGGCGGCAACTTTTCGTACGGATTCCTTGTATTCCAAATGGATTATCGATTCGCGCATGGGCGATTTTCGAAATAAAAATTCTACCGAAGGTTTCAAAACACCCACCAATGCACGCAATACCATTTGGGATTATGTGACCGGATTAGTGGCGAAGTCAATTCTAATGGCTTACGAACAATACAGCACCGATCCCCGTTGTGCTTATTATTTCACGGGTATTCAGGATTATGCCGATAACTCGAGCATGGTACTTGGCACAAGTAATATCGATGATTTAAATGCAGGTAAAATCTACTTTGAATTGTACCGCGTTGCAATGCAAAAGGGACAAACAACCAAAGCAGCTACTTACAAAGCCAATGCAACCATTTGCCGGAATAAGTTGAAAAACGAGCATATGCGCATTGGTGGTAATTTGCCCGGAAAAGGTGGATTTTGGCATAAGTTTCAATATACCAACCAGATGTGGCTCGACGGATTGTATATGGGTCCGGCGCTATACGCTGAGTGGCAGGGTAATTTCGGAGCTGAATTGGGTGAAACAGACAACACTGCTTCGTGGAACGACATTGCGTTGCAGTTCGATACCATTTTCCACTACACATGGGATGCGCAGAAAAAACTGAACTACCATGCCTGGTCGGCTGAACCAAAAAATGCAGCTTCTTCGTATTGGGCAAACGCCACAACCGGTCGTTCGCAGGAATTCTGGGGGCGCGGCATGGGTTGGTTTTTTGCCGCTTTGGTTGATGTACTCGAATATATGCCAACCACGCATCCAGCCCGCGAAAGAATCGTAAATTACACCAACTTAGTTGCCGATGGACTCAAAGACCGTCAGGATGCAGTTTCGGGATGCTGGTATCAGTTGTTGCAATACGACAACACGAAAAAAGGCAGTCCGTGCAATTTGTACAACTACCTCGAATCGTCGGCATCCAGCATGTTTACTTACGCCTATTTTAAAGGCATGCGATTAGGCATTTTAGATAAAACCATCTATAAACCGGTAGCCGAAAAAGCATATAAAGGTCTGATCGATAAATTTGTAGTAGAAGAAACCAACGGAAAAATCAAACTGATACAAAGTTGCGAATCGGCCGGATTGAGTAGCACCCGCAAAGGAGATGCAAGTTATTACATTTGCGGCAGCGATGTAACTATCAACAATAATACCGAAGGAAAAGTACTCGGACCTTTTATCATGGCCAGTTTGGAATACGAAAAAGCAAAGTTAACCAGTGGCATCGACAATAATCAAAAAAAAAAGATGAAATTCTGCTTATTCAAAAAGCGGACTGCCTCGAAATAAGTTCAAAAAACAACGATCTACGTACTATCAACATTTACGATAGTTGCGGAAAACTCATAACAACCCGACATGGAAATGCTACCAATTTAGTAGTTATTCCTGTCGGGTTGTTTTGTAAAGGAGTTTATCTTGTGCAAGTTAACGAGCAGATAATGAAGCTAGTGCTGTAGAATTTTGTTGATTCAAAAAGTGAAAATACAAAATCTCAAAACAATTATTATCTTTGCATAGTTATTAATTCAAAACATATCATTATGACAGTCATTGCTCGTATAAATGTTGAAACCCCTGCGGGGCGTAAAATTGTTCGTGAACTGGAAAAACATAAAAAACTTGTTCAAATTGAGCATGAACTACCATTATGCGCCGATGGGCTGCAACGCGAAACTATTCCTTCAGAACAGGTTTTTGAAGAAATGTGGGATAAACTAAGCGAATTATACGGAGTTGATATGCGTAAATTATGAAAAAGTATAAAGTTGAATTTACTAAAACGTCTAAAGAAGATCTTTTAAATTTAGCCGATGTAATTAACGAAAAATACAAAGCTCCTCTTACAGCTAAAAAATATACTTCTGAATTAATAAAAGAGATAAATAAACTTAGAATTAATGCGCAGTCAATACCATTATGCCGTCAGCAATCTATTTTATCGGCTTTTGGGTACAATGCTAGGCGTATAAATTATAAAAAAATGGCTATTATCTATACAATTTTTTCAGATTTAGTAATTATAGAAGCAATAATACCACAAGCTAATATAAAAAGCTTATAATATTCCATTTCTGCAGGTCAATATACCATTTCTGCATACCAATATACCATTTCTGCAGGTCAATATACCATTTCTACAGGTCAATATACCATTTCTGCATACCAATATATCATTTCTACAGGTCAATATATCATTTTTGCATACCAATATACCATTTCTTCAGGTCAATATATCATTTCTGCAGGTCAATATACCATTTCTGAAAAGCATCCTCTATTAATTTTATCAGAAAATGATATGTATGTCAAATTCTCCACATATTCCGTCATTTTTTATACATAAATATTTTGAATATCATATACATTTACTGTCGAAAAAAATAATTAAATTAATCCACAAAAATTTAATACGTTATGAAAAAACTTTTCACAAAAACAATGGCAGTAATAGCCATTTTATTATTGAGTTCCTGGAGTGTAAATGCAGAAATTTATTTTGATTTAACCACCGTAGGAGGCACCAAGGTTATGGATTACGATGCGGTTAGTACTGAAAGAAATAAAGTTCAAACTGATCGGTGGATTACTGTTGTTAATTTTGGTAACAGTGGCACTTCAGGCAAGTGCGGTACAGCTTCAAAAACTTTTGATATTAAATTAGGACGAACAATTGATTTTTATTTAGCAAAATGTGATAAGATGATAATATCTGCGAATATTGCATCCGGTAGAAGTTTGGTAGTAAATATTGATGGTGGATCCAATATCACATTAGCAGGAACCGGAGGTTGTGTTGATTATGAAGTACTTGTAAACAAAGAATCAAACACAATTATTCGGGTACAAGGTGCTTCAAGCAGTAGTTCCTGGACTTCGTTCTTTACATTCACTTACACACCGAAAAATCCATCGATTACATCATTCATTGCTGCAGGAATTAATGCTACAATAAATCAAAGTGAAAAAACGATAACTGCAGAACTTCCTTATGGTACTAATCTTTCAAGTATCAATCCTACTGTAATTATTGGTGGTACTGCAACTAGTTATTCACCTTCAGGAGCACAGGATTTCTCTGGTGGACCGGTAAATTACATTGCTTCTGATGGAGTACCAGCTAATGATGTTACGTATGCTGTAACGCTAACAGCCGCAGCAGTTCCCAGCTCCGAAAAAGACTTGTCGTCAGTAACTATTAGCGGTTTAACACCTACATTCGATGCAGGAACAAATACATACAGTATTATTCTTCCAAAAGCATCCGGTTTGACGCAAGCGGTATCATTCACAAAACCCTTAACAGCAAGTACTGATTTCACTTCAGGAAACACTCATGATTTTACAAATCCACTATCGATAACCGTTACAGCTCAGGATTTAAGCACTAAAGTTTACACACTTACTGCAGTTAATGCAAACAAAAATATTGCTTATATCATCAATACTGCTGTTACAGCTCAAGACACCAAAATCAGACCCGAATTAGCAAAAACTTATTATCTGGACAATATTCTTATTGCCAATGTTACTACTACCACTGACTTTTCAATGTATGATATGGTTATTCTAACCGAATCGCCAAGCTCAGGAAGTGCCGGAATGAAAGCGCTTTGGGGTATCAATAAGCCTTTGTTAGGACTTAAAATGTTCTCGGTTAATTCAAACACCTGGAATCAGGCCACTGCAACTAATCCGGCTCCGTCAGTATTGGGTATCAACGTTAATGAACCAAATCATCCAATTTTCGCAGGCATTACTTTAACAGGTACATTTGCAAATGAATTGGAAATTTTGAGTGCAATCACTACCGGAAACGGAATACAACAAAGCACGTATGCTGCTGATTATGCCATTGCGAATATAAAAGGTGCTGTTTTATCGAGCATAATAGAATTCCCAGTTGGTAAAACTTCGGATATGGCAGGAACAACCAATGCTGCGCTTCAATCTAAATTAATGATTGTTAGTATTGCTAATGATAATCAGAATAACTTAACAGCAGATGGGTTGAATTTAGTTAAAAACGCTTGTACATACCTGATGGGAACAACTTCATGGGGAACTGATGCCGGTACAATGTTTAAAAATCTTCCTGTAACCCTTAGATCAACAGTTGCAAGTGGTGTTAGTGCTACGCTCGATTGGGATCCTGTTCCGGGTGCTGTAAAATACATTATCACGAAAGTATCACCGGCTGGTGTTAAACAAATGAGCAAAGTAAAATCGGCCATCAATGCCGAAGTGGCCGGAAACGTGCTGCAATACGAAATGACAGACCTAACGGGCCAAACCGAATACACTTATAGTGTTGCTGCACAAAATGCTGCCGGCACTCTTTCGTTGGTTCCCGGAAGTACAACATTTATTACAGGGTTTACAGGCATTAATCTAAACACAATACAAGGTATTACTTTCGATGGAAAAACCATACATAATGCCGAAAACATTGACCTGAAAGTATTTGATACCACCGGTCGACTGGTTGTAAGTTCGGCTAAAGATATCAACATGGGCACTCAGGCTAAAGGTATTTACATTGTAAAAAGTGAAAGAGGTATACTTAAAATAGCATTATAGATTCGTTTTCGTATCAATTCAAAATCATAGAATTAATTTTAATAATCGGGTAAAAGCGTGGTAGTCAAATGCCACGCTTTTCTTTTTATAGGCTTTTAATAAATCGGTGAATGGTAATGAAATACAAAAGTAAAAGACTAAGCTTTATTCGTTGATAATGTGCAAGTTAACCACACATAATTTCATGTTTTCGAGGGATTTAGTATACAATATTTTACTATTTTAAAAAAAACATTTACCTTTGCTAATAAATATGACATAACAACAATATTATACTTAATATGTATTATATTGTTGTTTTTATTAATAAGTATTACTTAACTAAAAGTTATTCAATCATTTAAAAAATTTATGAAAACTAAAAAATTTCTTATTCTCGCTTTGTTATTAACAAACATTTGTTATTTAAGTGCTCAAACGGCTGATCATAAATATGCTATTGGAGTGCACGGTGGATCTACTAAGTACATTGGCGATTTGGGAGGAAATGCATTAACCGATTTCACTCATTCGCAGTACATTCTGGGTTATTTTAACGGTGGACTTTCGTTATCGAGGTATTTGAGCCCTTCGTTTGATGCTGGTATATTTGCTGATTACAGCTTATACGGTACCTACACCACTTTACACAAAAATTTTCTGGGAACCAAGTTTGAATCATCACTTTTTGGTCATTACAAATTTAACAATGGGTACATACTTAGCGAAGATTCAAAATTTGCACCCTTCCTTTCGTTGGGACTTGGTTTAGCAAGTTATGGTAAAGTGCAGGATTATCCAACCTGGACTGACCCAAAAGGAATTGATTTTATCGTACCCGTTGGTTTGGGTGTTAAATACCAGATTTCTGATCGGTTTGCACTTCAATACAAATACCAATACAACTTTACATCGGCCGATAATCACGATTTAGTGGTAGCCGGCGGAAACGATGCCTTTGGCGAACATTTGGTAGGTGCTATTTTTAGCCTCGGTAGTTCAAATAAAACATCAAAAGGGAAAGTAAATAAAAAAGATCTTGATAATGATGGCGTACTAAATGCATTTGACAAATGCCCCGACACTCCGGCCGGTGTGAAAGTTGATGGATTTGGTTGCCCGCTTGATGGCGACAAAGATGGCGTGGCCGATTATCTGGACAAAGAACTTGATACACCTCAATGCACAAAAGTGGATGCCAATGGAATAGCACTCGATACCGACAAAGATGGAATAGCCGATTTCATGGATAAATGTCCGGGTACGCCTGCAGGAGTTAAAGTTGATGGCGTAGGTTGTCCGATTGACACTGACAAAGATGGTGTGGCTGATTACCTTGACAAATGTCCGAACACCGCTTACGGTACACGTGTTGACGCAAAAGGTTGTGCACTCGATAGCGATGGTGATGGAGTTGCCGATGTTTCGGATAATTGCCCCGATACACCTGCCGGCACAAAAGTAGATGCAAAAGGTTGTCCCGCGAATGACATTGCTTCACTTTACAATGTGACCCTCGAAAATGTTTATTTCGACTCAGGAAAAGCAATTGTAAAAAGTGCTTACAACCCTGAATTGAAGAAAGCTGTAGATTTTATGAAAAAGAATCCAACCGCAGTTCTACACATAAACGGTCATGCTGATAGTGTAGGCAACGAAGATTCAAACATGAAATTATCTGTAAATCGTGCCAATGCCGTTAAAAATTATTTGAAAAACAAAGGTATTTCAGTTTCAAATATGGTTATAACCGGGTTAGGTGAAAATCAACCAATTGGTGACAATGCTACTTCAACCGGAAGAGCTAAAAACAGACGCGTAGAATTAAAATAATGATTCTCTGTTAATTATTTTACAAAGAGGGGTGTTCAATAAAATATTGAACACCCTCTTCTTTTTCTTTATAAATTTAGATTAAAACCCAATGCAAATGATCTTATAAGCTGTCTTTCATTAATATACGCTGCGCAAATACAACTTAATGCACCGCAATCCTAACTCAACGCACCGCATTTAACACTTAATGCTCCGCAATCCTAATTCAACGCACCGCATTTAACACTTAATGCTCCGCAATCGTAACTCAACGCACCGCATTTAACACTTAAAGCTCCGCAATTGTAATTCAACGCACCGCATTTAACACTTAAAGCTCCGCAATCGTAACTCAACGTACCGCATTTAACACTTAAAGCTCTACTTCTGCCATTTTCCCAATTTCTAATTTTCTTAATTTCTATTTTTTTTTAATTTCTTTTTCTCTTTACCGATAGTGCCCCGATAGTAATCAGCGATTTTTCGGGTATTTTCATTTTAGCAAATATAATATATTTAGTTGATATATAAGTTGTTAATTAGACTTACATTAGAATAAAATATGGTGGAATCGTTATCATATTTAAATAAGGTAAATAAGGTTTGAATTCCTATGCTTGTATTTCTACTAATGTTAAAAAAATAAATAAGGTTATTTATACATCTTAAAAACCTTATTTTTAAAACATTAACCTTAGTAAAAAGTTTGGGTATAATATTTTAACCTTATTAATTTTTTTTCAATAGATTTATTAGTCACCGCCATTTTTAGTTTGTGTGAATCTGATTGTAATATATTTAAATACAAATTGATATATCTCATTTTATCAAACAGTTATGTTTAATAAAATCGCTGATAGTAATCGGTAGGAACTTATTTTCTTAAAAAAATAACAACTGAATACAACCGTATAACAATAAAACAAAAGGGTGTTCGCTATTAATCGGACACCCTTTACATTGATTTAAAGAGATTTACTTTTCAGTAAAACTCAATAATTATTTATTTAATAACTTTCGAATAACTGCTTTTTCCATTCACAGTCATTTTTACAACATAAACGCCTGAACCGGTTTTCGCATTCAGTACACGGGTGTTTTTACCTGCACCAGCAACCAACATTTCATTCGAAATTAAGGCGCCTTGTACGCTGTACACTGCAAATTCAACATTTGATGACTGATTTAAATCGAAATCGGCTACAATTCTACCGTTTTGTACAAAGATTTTAGTTGTACTGCTATTAATTCTTGGTAAAGCACTTGGACCCATTTCATACAATTCCCAATTGTCGATATAAGAACCCGGAGCATTATTAAAGAAAGCACCATGTGTTGCTCCTAAAACCAATGTTGAAAATTCCAATACGATAGGCACCCATTCGTTTAAAACAGTAGGATGACTAATGGTATCTTTTGCTCCTCCCCAGCCATAAATACCAAAATTCAAATTGGTAGAAGTGGCTTTGATCATAGCTTTCATTTTATACGAAGTGTTTTCTTTTAACAAACCGGTAAGTACCACATCAAGCGATCCTCCAGAGATTAATCCACTGCGTGAACCGCAATACACATGTGCAGGATCAGAATTAATACTTATGGCTCCCCAACCACCAAAGTTTGCAATATCATTCAGATAAGGATCAGGAACGATATTCACTTTATCGGCATAAAGTGGTGTGAAACAAGTTGTATTCGATGTAGTAATAGCTTTAACAAGTACGTTTACAATAGCACTTCCACTTTTTAACTGTATATTACCATTCACCGGTGTTACGCCATCCCATATCACTTCTACCGGAGCTCCGGTACTAATTGCCGGCAAAATATTGCTACCTAAAGTTATTCCTGACGGTGCTGTTAAAATAATATCCTCAGCTAAGTTCGACGATGTAACGGTGAAACTTGAAGTTAAAGTAGTTTCAGGATCGAAGCTTACAGCTGATGTAGAGGTACTTATAATAGGCTCAGTATAAACATATATCTCGAAATTATCAACATAAGCGATCAATCCAGTACAATCCCAGTTGTTGAAATATATATTTGCGCCTAAAGTAGCACCGGTAGTAAATACCGTATCGAGTGCCATCCATTCACCTTTGGTGTCAATTGTAAATTCTACGTTAGGACCGGCATCAACTCCAAGGTGGAATGTGCCGCCAATGGTTTTAACCATCATTTTAACACGATAGGTTGTGTTACGTTGCAATATTGCACCAACGCTATCTATTTTTATATCAAGTGAACCAGATTTAGTAGCAATACCATCACCAACGCTAATACTTGATGCTCCGCAATAAACATTTGTAGGATCACTGATAACTGTGCTTACACCTTTTGCTCCCCAACCTTTGAAATCAGACAAACTATACATTCCTGTAAAATCTGCAAATAGATTCTGAACATCTGTATATAATGGTGTATAACAAGTTGCAGCAGATGCCGATTTAACGGCCATTTCTACAACAATAGCTCCACTTGTCAATGTAATTTTTCCATCAACGGGTGTAGTAGTATCCCAAATTGCTCTTAAATCGATGGCTTTGGTTGTCGCTGGTAAAGAAGTAATCGTATTATCTTCACTATTCAAAATAGTAATACCGGCAGGTGCTGAAACCGTAATAGGATTAATCAAATTGGCTGCTGCAATACTAAAATTAGAATAAGCACGATTATCATCTACCACCATTGAAGAAGCAGATGAAGTGATCACGGGTTGCTCTTCAGCACCTTTCTGAAACAAATAAGCTACTTCGTCAGCCGATAATGCTTTATCATACAAACTATACTTATGTACAAGTCCTTTCCAAACAGGATCACCTGAATAACCACCTTTTGCAAGATAAGCATACTGTGTACCAATGGCTGACAATGTATTACTTCCGGTATAATCTTGTGAACCTTCAAGTACGCCGTCAATATAAAAAGTAACAGTGGTTGCAGTAAAAGTGGTTACCATGTGATGTACTTTTGCATCATCAATATAACCGGCTTTACCTACAAAATTTTCAGTGTTGTAAGGAGCGGCTGCTTCGAGTGTCGAAATAGCTGCACGTATACGATTACAACTTGATGGAGATGTAAAAATATAATCTGTTCCAAGTGTTCCGGTAGTATTACCAAAATACGATAAAATATTACATGCTGTACCATTAGTACCTGAAGGAGTAAACCATATTTCAGTAGTAATAGCCGGATAACTGTTTATGGCAATTTCGGTTCCCGAAAAAGACATAAAACCACCCGCTGTTGTCGATAATGCTTTACCGGTAATGGTTGCTGCACCTTCCAAAACTCCATTAACTGTACCTACAACATCTTTTGCAGTACCATCATCAAATGTCCACTGGTGTTTCAGATTCGCTGTACCTGGATTGGTCTGCGCGATGGATTGAAAACTTATGCCTGCCACAAAAAGCAAACATAGAAAAATGTACGTTTTTTTCATAAAATCTTTGAATTTAAGAGTTAATAATAATGATTTGTTGAGTAAAATTATTTCTGTAAATTACATAATAAATTGCATTAAAACATTTAATATCAATAATATATTAATTAATTATTTTAAATACTGACTCTCAGCAACTGAATGTTTTTTCATTTATAACGAATAAAAAAACAGTTACAAGTTATTTGCTTAAAAACACAAGATAAAGTAAGTTTTTTAAAAATGTATCAATAACACTTATTATGTAAAGCACAAAGATAAAATTTTTAATCTTATTGTCAACACTCGATAAGTGGACAAATATACAAAAGATGGGGACAAAATGTGCAAATTTTAATACAAATGTAATTTTGCATAAAATATAATTGCATTGTTGTGTTACGATACGATCAAAAAGCTGCATCACATTCGTCAAACCATTTTAAACGGTCGAGCG
>JAKLIM010000030.1 GCA_022709605.1 Bacteroidota bacterium
TCATTATTATTCGGCTGATACGTTCAACGAAAACGAACCTCCATCCGACGAGCCTGAATATTTGTCGAAACTAAGTGCCCGCGTGTACGAAGGAATGCGTCAGGCCGATCCGGATGCTGTTTGGGTAATGCAGGGCTGGTTATTTTTCAGCGATCGTAAATTTTGGCATGCTCCGCAAATTAAAGCATTACTCGATGCAGTTCCCGACGATAAAATGATTATTCTGGACCTGATAACCGAATACGAACCGGTTTGGAAACGCACAGAAGCTTATTACGGGAAACCGTGGATTTGGAATATGTTGCATAATTTTGGCGGAAATATCAGCCTTTTCGGACAAATGGAAAACGTAGCCACACAACCTTCGGCAGCGTTGAACGATCCTGCAACGAAAAAAATGAAAGGAATCGGGCTGACCATGGAAGCTATCGAGCAAACGCCGGTGATGTACGAACTGATGATGGAAAATACCTGGCGAACCACTCCAATCGATTTGAAAGAATGGCTACCTGAGTACATTCGTAACCGATACGGAAAAGGCACAAAATCGTCCAACGAAAAAATGTTGCAGGCCTGGCGGGTACTCAAAAATACCGTTTACAACGGAAAAGAAATTCGTGATGGCGCTGAATCTATTCTTACCGGACGACCAACCATGGATTCGGCAACTAAATGGACAAAAACCAAACTCAATTATCAGCGTAGAGATTTACTTCCGGCCTGGGATTTATTTATTCAATCAACGGCTACTTATGCCAAAAGTGATGGATTCAGGTACGATTTGGTGGATGTAACCCGTCAGGTTTTGGCAAATTACGGCAGACCATTGCAATATAAATGGGCAAAAGCTTTTCAGGATAAAAATGTGGAGGCATTCAGAAAATACAGCAAGCAATACCTTGAACTATTTGATGATTTGGATAGGTTATTAGCAACCAGAACTGACTTTTTATTGGGTAAATGGATTGCAGATGCTCGTAGTTGTGGTACAACTGATGCTGAAAAAGCGATATACGAAAAAAATGCCCGAAACCTGATTACACTTTGGGGCGATGCTGATAGTCCGCTGCACGAATACTCAAACAGGCAGTGGAGTGGTTTGATGACTGATTTTTACAAAGTGCGTTGGGAAAAATATTTTACTGCGATGGAAAAATCAATGACCGATGGAAATGAATTTGATACTACTGCCTTCGACAAAGAAATAGCGCAATGGGAATGGAAATGGGTGAATACGCAGAAAAACTTTCCGGTGGAAGCGAGCGGAAACAGCATTTCGGTAGCTAAAGAACTTTATAAAAAATATCGTAAACAAATAAATCTATTATAAACAAATGAAGAAGATTTTTTTAATTATTCTCACAACATGCATTTCGTTGGGGATTTTTGCTCAAAAAGTAGTGAATATTAAAGACAGAGGTGCTCGGTCGAGTGATCAGACCGGAAATACAGCCATTATTCAAAAAGCCATCGACGAGGTTTCATCTGCCGGAGGTGGTACGGTTATAATTCCCGCCGGACGGTTTGTAACCGCGATACTTACCCTGAAATCGAATGTCAATCTGCATCTCGATAAATACGCTGTTTTGGCTGGTAGCACCAAACGCGCCGATTACGGTCCATCGTCGCAGGTTTCGGCATTGATAGTAGCCAATAAAGCCACCAATATTTCCATTACCGGCGAAGGAATGATCGACGGTCAGGGTGAAGCGCTTCTGAAAGATATTTATGTAATGCTCAATGCCGGAACATTGCAGGATAAAGAATGGAAAACCGAAAATCCATGGCATCAGGTGCGTCCCGAAGAGGAAAATCGTCCGAAAATCATCGATTTTGATTTTTGTAAAAATGTAACTATTAAAGGAATTACGCTTCGCAATGCACTTTGCTGGGTACAACGCTACAATCAATGCGAAAACTTAACCGTAGATAGTATTTATGTTGAGAGCAATATCTTTTGGAACAACGACGGTATTGATTTAGTGGATTGCAAAAATGCAACTATCAGCAACAGTTTTTTCAATTGCGATGATGATGGTATCTGTTTTAAATCGTCGGATCGCAACAGCCGTTGTGAAAATATTGTAGTTTGCAATTGCGTGGTTCGCTCCAGTGCAAGTGCCATAAAATTCGGAACAGCCTCATGGGGCGGATTTAAAAATATCACAGTAAAAGATATTTTTGTGTACGATACTTTCCGCTCGGCCGTGGCTATGGAAGCTGTTGATGGCGGTGTTATGGATAATGTGACTATCGAAAATATAAAAGCGGTGAACACAGGCAATGCATTGGTTATTCGATTAGGACACCGCAACAAAGACGAAGTGATAAGTTCATTGCGCAATGTAACCATCCGTAATTTGGATGTGGAAGTGCCACGCATCAAACCCGATATTGGCTACAACATGGAAGGACCATCTAAACGTTATCCGCACAATGTATTTCCATCATCGGCAACAGGAATTCCTGGGCATGCTGTTGAAAATGTGCTGATTGAGAACGTGAAAATCAGCTACAAAGGTGGCGCTGATAAAAATGTAGCCTGCTTCGGACTTGATTCGCTCAACCGTGTTCCCGAGAAAATTTCGGACTATCCTGAATTCTCCATGTTTGGTGAATTGCCTTCGTGGGGCTTTTATGTGCGACACGTAAATGGCATACAGTTCAAAAATGTGACTGTTGGTTTCGACGAATCTGATTTCCGTCCGGCTTATGTTTTTGATGATGTAACCGGCTTGCTACTGAATAATGTGGAGGTAAAATCGGCTACTGAAATGCCGGTAATTGTCTTGAAAAATACGAATAAACCCGTTATTGAAGGATTAAAATTACCTTTACAGGATAAAAAAGCAATTCGGTATATCAAGAAATAAACCCCCAACCCCCTAAGGGGAGTTTTAAATTAAATTATGAAAATCAACTTTATCCTAATATTGTCATTTACTACAACATTTCTTTGGGCAACAAACAAAGTGCCCGAAGGACTGGTTCAGCACGTATATACCTATGTTGGGACAGCTGCTGCGGTAACCGATAATGCCGGTATGCATGGTAAACATACCGAAGAATTCGGACAAACATTGCCGGCTGTTTTGGTTCCCAACGGGATGAATTTCATGACGGCTCAAACGCGAAGTTCTGAAAAAAAATGCCTTGCGCCCTACTATTACAAGGATTCGTTGTTTCAGGGTTTTCGTAACTCGCACTGGATTGTAGGCGGCTGTACGCAGGATTACGGTAGCATGACTATTATGCCCGTGCTCGACCGCGTGACTTTTCAAGCTGAAAAAAGAGCTTCACGTTTTAGTCATAAAAATGAAGTTTCTACACCTGCTTATTACTCCGTTTTACTCGACGATTACCAGATTCAGGCCGAAATGACAGCAACAACCCGCTGTTCTATTTTTCAGTATACTTTTCTTAAATCCGGTATGGCTTATATTGCTGTAAATCCTAACAGCGATAAAGGATTGGGAAATATTTCTGTTAATGCTAAAAATGGAATTATCTCAGGAAGTAATCCTGTGCACCGTATTTATCAGGGTTGGGGAAAACCGGCAGGATTTTCGGGTCATTTCTATGTGAAAATCGATAAGAAACGGATAGAAATCTATGGCGTTTTTCAAAACGAAAAGAATTTCAATCTGCAAAATTCCATTGCCAATCAGCACAATATCGGAGCGTATGTTGGTTTTAAGGTTAAAGCCGGTGAAACAGTGACTGTACGCATGGGTTCATCTTTCACAAGTGTTGAAAATGCTGCATTGAATCTCAAAAAAGAAATTCCAACAACCGATTTTGATAAAACCAAAAGAAATCTGGAAAAAATCTGGGAAAAAACATTATCAACGGTCACTGTCGAAACAGACAACCTGACTGCTAAACGCAAGTTTTACACTGCCATGTATCATGCTCATTTTCTGCCCCGAATAATGAATGATGCCAACGGTGCTTATCCTGCATTTTCAAAAGGCTATACTGTTTACACCCGAAAAGGATGTGATTATTACGACGATTTCAGCATGTGGGACACCTACCGGGCTTTGCACCCGCTCATCAATATTCTTAATCCCGATAAATCTGCTGATATGATGCAGTCGCTGACCGACAAATATGTTCAGGGAGGCTGGATGCCTATTTTTCCATGCTGGAACAGTTATACGGCAGCCATGATTGGCGACCATTGCTCTTCGGTAATTGCCGATGCTTACATAAAAGGAATTCGCAATTTTGATGTGGAAAAAGCCTACGAAGGTTTGCGTAAAAATGCATTTATTACGCCCGATAAATTCGAAGATTACGAAAATGGCATGGGGCGTCGTGCGCTGAAATCGTACCTGAAATACGGTTATATTCCACTGGAAGATTCGGTAAAGGAAGCTTTTCATACCAACGAGCAGGTTTCGCGCACGTTGGAATATGCTTTCGACGATTTTACACTCGCACAACTGGCTAAAGCACTTGGTAAAACCGATGATGCTGCCGTGCTCCAAAAACGCTCAAAAAATTACCAAAACGTGATTGATCCTCAAACAGGCTATGCACGTGGTCGATTGGCAAACGGTGATTTTACACCCAATTTCGACCCGTATAATTTCGCGTGGTATATTACCGAAGGCTATCCGGTGCATTACTCGTGGTATGTGCCGCAGGATATTCCCGGGTTAATGGCAAAAATGGGTGGTGAGCAAAGTTTCTGTCTTAAACTGGATTCGATGTTTACCCATAACCGCTACTGGCATGGCAACGAACCCGGACATCAGATTCCTTTTCTGTTTAATTATGTACGCGATGTTTGGAAAACCCAACTGTATGTTCCGCAAATTCTCGAAATTGAATACAAGGATCTTCCGGGCGGATTATCGGGCAACGATGATGCCGGACAAATGTCGGCCTGGTATGTTTTTGCTGCATTGGGTTTTTATCCTGTCACACCGGGTACGCCTTACTATTTAATTTCAATTCCTACGTTTAAACAAGCAATATTGACATTGCAAAACAATAAAAAATTCACGATAAAAACCACGAATTTATCGGAAGGAAATAAATATATTCAGTCGGTAACGTTAAACGGCAAGACTTACGAAAAAAACTATATTTCCCACAATGATATTATAGAAGGCGGCGAGATGGTCTTTACACTTGGTAAAAACCCCACTAACTGGGGAATTGGTCAGTATCCACCTGTTGAATAAAACACATTAAACAAATATGAAAAAATCACTCGTATTCCATTTTTTATTGATATTGTCAGTTTTTGATGCATTTCAGGATATCCAGGCACAACCGCTGTACAGCTATGTAGATCCGTTTATCGGTTCCGTGGGAAAAGGTCATATTTTTATCGGTCCATCCTGCCCTTATGGCATGGTGAAACCCGGTCCAGACAACAACAAGGCATCAAACAGCGGCTATGAGCCCGATACAACTGTAACTATTTTCGGCTTTAGTCAAACACATGTTAGCGGTACTGGTGGCGGTCCCAAATACGGTAATATATCCATTATGCCATTTTCTGGCGATTTCAACCAGATAACACAAACTTCGTTGCGTTCCAACGAAATTGCTGAAACAGGGTATTACAGTGTGTTGCTGAAAAAATGGAATATCCGAACTGAGATAACTACTTCACCCAAAGTTGCTTTTTATCGATTTAAATTTCAGCAAAACAATAAAGCGATTAAAATTGATCTCGGTCAGTTTTTGGGTGAAAAAGCAATTCTTGATTCACGGGAAGCGCAACAATTTGTAGGCTCCGAAATCAGAATTCTTACCGATACCGAAGTGGAAGGCTACAGCCGCATACGCGGAGGCTGGAACAATGGTATGGCTTATACCGTTTATTTTCATGCTGTTTTCGAAAAACCTTTTCAGCAGTTTGCAAGTTGGAAAGGCGAAGTTATTGAAGCTTCGCAAAGTACTCAGTACGATTCGGGACAAAAAACAGGTGCTCTTTTTAATTTCGACAACCTGAAATCTGACTCGTTGAAAATGAAAATCGGAATTTCGTTTGTCAGTACAGCCAAAGCTGCACAAAATATTCGGGCAGAAATTCCACACTGGAATTTCCAGCAAACACTTGCAGAAACGCAAATGAAGTGGGAGGATTTACTTCATCGTATTCAAATTTCGAACGAAGCGACAAAAGATCAAAAAATTATGTTCTACACCGCATTATATCATACACAGTTAATGCCTGTGGACAGAACAGGCGAAAACCCACTTTGGACATCTTCAGCGCCTTATTACGACGATTTTTATGCGCTGTGGGACACCTATCGGTCGTCGCATCCGCTCATTACGCTGATTACACCTTCGCGACAAGTGGATATAGTGAATTCGCTGATTGACATTTACAAGCACGATGGCTATATGCCAGATGCCCGCAGTGGAAACTACAACGGTCGTACGCAGGGCGGCTCCAATGCAGAAGTGCTCATTGCTGATGCTTACGCCAAAAATCTGAAAGGAATTGATTACGGACAAGGATTGATGGCCATGATAAAAGACGCTACTGTTCCACCCGGTGGCAACGAAGAAAAAGAAGGTCGAGGCGGATTAACTGATTATAACTCTATTGGCTATGTTTCCGATCGTTTTGTGCGTGCAGGAAATCGCACATTGGAATATGCTTACAACGATTATTGTTTAGCGCAGGTAGCCAAAGGATTGAATCGCATGGGCGAATATCACCGATTTATGAAACAATCGGAAAACTGGAAAAACCTGTGGCGCGATGTGGAAGATAACGGCTCACGCGGATTTATTATGCCTCGCGATGCGGCAGGAAACTGGGTGGATAGTATCGCCTGCGATATAACAAACGGACAACGGAATTATGTACGATATACGCCTTTGGCACAGGACTGGCCTAATTGTGTGTGTTGGTGGTGCGGATTTTTCTACGAAGCAAGTTCGTGGGAGTATTCGCTGTCGGTGCCACACGATGTACCTGCGCTGATTGAGAAATCGGGCGGAAACGAAGCCTTCAGGAAACGCCTTGATACGCTGTTTGACAAAGGTTTTTATAATGTGGGTAACGAACCTTCGTTTCTAACTTCGTGCTTATATCACTGGATTGGTCGACCCGATTTGAGCAGTTCACGAACACGTCAGATTATTGATAAAAATTACCATGCAGGCCGGGGTGGAATTCCTGGTAATGATGATTCAGGTTCTATGTCATCTTGGTTGGCTTTTCACATGATGGGAATTTATCCCAATGCCGGACAATCATTCTACCTGATTACAACACCCTATTTTAAAGAAACGATTATACATCTTGAAAATGGCAAAAAATTCAACATTATTGCCGAAAATTTGACCGAAAAGAACCTGTATATCAAATCGGCTACGCTCAACGGAAAACCATTTACCCAAGCTTGGATTGATCATGAAGATATAGTGAATGGTGGAGAATTGGTTTTTATACTCGATGCAAAACCATCCAAAACTTGGGGTGTAGAAGTATTACCGCCAACGATAAAATAGGTAATTTTCAGACTAATCCGACTATTATAAATTTAATTACTTCTATTCTGCAATCCGTCAGATCGCTTTGAGCCTGCCTTGCCGGCTGGCAGACGGATAACGCAAACTCTTACTCCCCCTTTAGGTGGCTGGGGGCTTATTATCACGCATTCCACCGTGTTTCTTTCCATTTTTTCTGTTGCGCCGAATTCAGAAAAGTCCATGCCACAATGCGACTGATTTTTGTTCCCTGTCCCATGGGTATGGTTTTCATCTGAAATGCGCCGACAGATTTTAGTGCTTCAAGAATTAATGCAAGGTGATCTTTTTTGGCTACTAAAGTTGAAAACCAGAAACAATTAGCAGAAAATTGTTTACTTTGTCGGATCATATCACGTATAAAACGAACTTCACCGCCTTCGCACCAAAGTTCGTTACTTTGCCCACCAAAATTCAGTACCGGTGTAGTTATCTTTTTGTTTTTCAGACTACTCATTTTTTTGAGTGTGCTTTGTTCCGATTCTTCGGCCGAACTATGAAATGGAGGATTGCAAATGGTAACATCTACGGGTTCAGTCCTTTCCATTATTCCATGAAAAATATCTTTTGGATTTTCCTGAAAACGCAAAGTAATGTTTTTGATCAGAAAAGCGTTGTCGTGAATTATTCTATGAGCCGAATCAAGTGCTTTAGTATCAATGTCAGATCCGATAAACGACCAACCATATTCTTTGTTGCCTATAACCGGATAAATGCAACCTGCACCGACTCCAATATCCATGCATTTAATTTTATTGCCAACAGGTATTTTGCCGTTGTTCGAACTGCCCAACAATTCGGCTATGTGATGTATATAATCGGCTCTGCCCGGAATTGGCGGACAAAGATAACCGGTTGGAATATCCCAAAATTCCACCGAATAATACTGTTTGAGCAGTGCTTTATTGAGCCATTTAACGGCTCTTGGATTGGCAAAATCAATTGTTTCGATTCCAAAAGCGTTTGTTTTCACATGTTTAGCTAATTCAGGACAAACAGCAGTGAGTGTTTTGAAGTCGTATTGTTCGCGATGTTTATTGCGGGAGTGTAAAACAGCTTTTTCGGTAGCTTTTTCCTTTTTTATCTCAGTCATGTGTTTTTATTTGGTGTTAGTTTTTATGCAAAGATAGACAATCTAAGTTATAAAAGATTACAGAATCTTATAAATGAGGGTTTTAATTAATATAATTTTTAAATGACGAATTACGTTAATTTATTTTTCAAAATTATTTTTGCAAAAAAAGAGAATATTATTTTTATTGTTAGTATAATCTAACTATATTTGCACAGTGAAAAAATTAATAAATATCATATCAAGTTTATCAACACTCATTGGGAATACTGAAGAGGCTGCAAAAGAGCAATTTAACTTGCTTCATCTGACCGTACAACAAATGAATTACCTTGAATCGATTAATATACTTGATAATCCAAATATTACAGAACTTGCATTACAATTAAAACTATCAAAACCAACAGTTAAAGTAGCTGTAGATAAGCTGATTGAAAGAGATTATGTTTATAAAACCCAATCGGATGAAGATAGACGTAGCGCACATCTGCATTTAACTGAAAAAGGCAAGTTAATTAATCAAATGCATGAATATGCTCATAAAAGAATAGCTGAATCAATTCTCAGAAAATTGAATGAAGACGAACTTAAATCACTTGAAGTATTATTAACCAAAGTATTAGAAGACAAATAATTTTTTTTATTAATATAGTTAGTATATGCTAACTATAAAACACTAAATTATTATGAAAACAACATTTCAAATGGAAAATCCCAAAGGACTTACACAACATGAAGTTGATCAAAAGCTTATTAATGAAGGCTATAATGAATTACCTTCTTCAAAACCAAAAAGTATAATTCAAATTGCATTAGGGGTTGTAAAAGAGCCGATGTTTCTTTTGCTTGTTGCCTGCGGAACACTCTATCTTGTACTTGGCGATATTCAGGAAGGATTTATGCTACTCAGCTTTGTGTTTGTAGTTATGGGAATTGAGTTTTTTCAGGAGAAAAAAACTGAAAAAGCATTGGATGCATTGAAAGACCTGGCAAGTCCCCGAGCACTTGTGATTCGCAATGGTGAAACAATTCGCATTGCCGGGAGAGATGTTGTAACCGATGATATTGTTGTTTTACAAGAAGGTGACCGTGTTCCGGCTGATGCTGTTGTATTAAGTTGCATTAACCTATCTGCAGATGAATCACTTTTAACCGGCGAACCGGTACCTGTTAGCAAAAGAGAATGGAAAGAAGGCGATACTACTTTTACACCCGGTGGTGATGAGCTGCCAATTGTATATTCAGGTTCAATGATTGTACAAGGTAACGGTATTGTGAGAGTTGTAGCAACGGCATTGAATACTGAAATCGGTAAAATCGGTAAGGCTTTGCAATCAGTTAAGGAAGAACCAACACAATTAAAACGCGAAATGGGGACATTAGTGAAGCGTTTGGCGATTATCGGAGCTGCATTGTGTGTACTGGTTATTGTAATTTACACCTTAACAAGAGGTGATTTACTGAACGGATTTTTGGCTGGAATTACGCTTGCAATGGCAATGTTACCTGAAGAATTCCCGGTTGTATTAACAATATTCCTGGCACTTGGAGCATGGCGTATGTCCAAAAAAAATGTACTTACACGCAATCCGGCAGCAGTTGAAACATTGGGTTCTGCCACAGTACTTTGTACCGATAAAACAGGAACTTTAACGCAAAATAAAATGACTGTCACCCGACTTTATAATGGAAATGACTTTACAGATGTAGTTTCGGGCGAGACATTTACGGATCCGTTTCATGAGATTATTGAATATGGAATTTTATCCAGTCAGGCAAATCCTTTCGATCCAATGGAAAAAGCAATAATCAATATTGGTGATAAATTTTTACAAAATTCCGAACATATTCATACCGACTGGATTATGGAAAAGGAGTATTCATTGTCGAAAGAATTACTGGCCATGTCAAGGGTTTTTTCGAATACAGGAACTAAGGAACAGGTAATTGCTACAAAAGGTGCACCCGAAGCTGTATTTGATCTTTGTCATCTTGATACAAAGTCAATTGAAAAGTACGAAAAAGCTGTATCCGAAATGGCTTCAACGGGATTAAGAGTTCTTGGAGTTGCGAGGGCAAAAATAATTCAAGATGTTCTTCCATCAATTCAACATGATTTCGAGTTCGAGTTTTTAGGTTTAATAGGACTTTCAGACCCAATCAGGGAAAATGTACCTGCTGCTGTTGCCGAATGTTATAAGGCGGGAATACGTGTGATTATGATTACCGGTGATTATCCTGTCACTGCAACCAATATTGGAAAAGATATAGGCATTAAAAATCCTGAACTTTTTATCACGGGAAGTGAATTGGAAAAAATGACAGAAATTGAACTTTGCAAACGAATACAAAAAGTAAATATTTTTGCAAGGGTTATTCCCGAACAGAAATTAAAAATTGTAAATGCACTGAAAAAAAATAATGAAATTGTTGCCATGACAGGTGATGGTGTTAATGATGCACCAGCACTCAAAGCAGCAAATATCGGCATTGCTATGGGCGAAAAAGGCACTGACGTAGCGCGTGAAGCTTCTTCGTTGGTGTTGATGGACGATAATTTTTCATCAATTGTTGGGGCAGTAAAAATGGGACGTAAGATTTTCGATAACCTTCAAAAAGCGTTGGCTTACATCTTTGCTATCCATGTGCCGATTGCCGGTTTGTCTTTGATTCCGGTGTTTTTTGCTGATTTACCGCTTATTCTTTGGCCGGTTCATATTGTGTTTCTTGAATTAATTATTGACCCTGCATGTTCTATAATTTTTGAAGCCGAAAAGGAGGAAACCAATGTTATGTCGCGACCTCCAAAGGATATCAATGAACCATTTTTTGGAGCTAAAAAAATACTTTTGAGCTGTAGTCAGGGAATAGGTATTCTGGTAATTAGTTTACTTGTATATTTTGTTGGTTTAAAAATGGGATACTCTGAAACCGGTGTTAGAACTTTGACTTTTGTTACGCTGATAATTTCAAACATAGCCGTCATTCTATCAAACAGATCATGGACTTCGAATATCTTTACAATATTATTCACACCAAATAAAGCTGTAAAATGGGTTGTTGGTGGAGCTGTATTCTTCCTGTTATTAATATTAAACATCCAGTTTTTGCTCAATTTATTTCAATTTGAACGAATTAGCTGGTTGGAATTATTGGTGTGTACTGCAGCAGGTTTTTCTAGTATAATTTGGTTCGAATTATACAAGCAAATAAAGAAAGTGTAAAATTTATTGATCCTTTTAAGTTGCTCCTTGTTTACGATTGCAGTCAGCAAACTATAAATTTCGTTTTATTTTTTATTACTGAAACGATATGGAATCTGCTTCGGGTCGATTCCGGGTAGTTTTAGAATTAATCATCCATGCCGAAAAAACCTGAATATATTCCCAAAATGAATTGAATAAGTTTTCCGGAATATTGAATTCGAGCAAAGCCTGATGATAACATTCGAGCCATACCTGACGACCTTCAGCATCGATTGAAAAGTGAGAATGCCTTCCAATCAGCATGGGTTTTCCTCGATTTTGATTGAAGTATTCGGGACCACCACAAATCTGAATAAAAAAATCGGCTGAGTGCTTTTTTGCTGTTTCAAATTCTTCGGGATCTTTTGGGAAAAGATGCGCAATGCTGCTTTTATGCATTAAATCGTAATGTCGACTCACAAGCTTTCGAACCCCGGATTCGCCCATAAAAGTTAGAAATTCGGGATTTGGTTTGTTTACATCAGGTCTGGCGCCAAAAGGATATTGTTGTATTTCAGGTTTCATACTATAAGTGTGTTGTTATTTCACTTAAAACCCGTAGTTGATGAAATTGTTTTTGAATTTAAGATAAATACACTGAAATGCTATTGAAAACAGATAAATTATGATTTAAATGAATTGATTTTACATAGGAAATTCACAAAATTAAATTAATGCATTTTGGAGTAACTAAGTTGACTATAAAATTGTATTTTGATTTCTACATTAGATGCAGAATTGTGTACGTTAAGTGCTATAATGGATTTAATTAACACTCCTGGTTTTATCAAAATTCACTTTCTTCACGTGTTGGTAGCCGTAGCAGCGTTGTTTTACCTTCGAACGCGCCTATACCAAACAATGCATAATCGTATTTAATTGGGTCATTCGGGTCAAAAGTTCGTAAAACCGATGTTATTTCTTCCACGGCTTTCCAGTCGTTTTGCCGTCGTTGCAATATACTCAATGCACGACCCACATCGCCGGTATGAACGTCGAGGGGCAGCATAAGCGCCGAGGTGGGAATATTTTTCCATAGTCCGAAATCTACTCCATTCTCATCGCTCCGAACCATCCAGCGCAAAAACATATTTAACCGTTTAGCACTTGAATTAGAAGATACATCCGATATGTGCTTTCTGATATGAGCCTCATGTGTAAATTCCAAAAATATCTTTCTAAAATGCTGTAATGCGCTGAAAGTCGTTTTTTCGGTTTGATAACCTTGGGTAAATACCTGCTCCAAACCGCCGTGATTCAGGTAAATGTTTTTCAGCGATTTCAGAAAAAACAGACAGTCATTGCCATTGAATGTTCGGTGAACGAAACCCGTTACAACTTTCTTTTCATTTTCGTTGCTTTCAGTAATAAATTCGAATGGAGCATTATCCATCATTTCCATTAACCGGTTAGCATTATTGATTATACTTTTTCGTTGACCCCAGGCAATGGTTGCAGCCAGGAAACCGGCTATTTCAATGTCTTCTTTTTTTTTGAAATGATGTGGTATTTGAATTGGATCTGTTTCAATAAAATCAATATTATTGTATTGCTTAACCCGATCGTCCAACAAATATTTCACTTCCTCGTAATTACTCATCTAATTTAATATCAAATCTTTAGAAACAACATCTCCCCTCTTAAAATTAATTGCAACTGTACCTGCAGTAGTATAAACCGAACTTGTTTTTTCATTAAAAACAGTGAAATACAATATATTTTCTTCCTTTTCAGCATCATATTCAAATTCATCTAGCACAAAAACAGCCCGACCGTCCTTGTCGGTAAGTTTTTGCTTGTTAGCATAAACCGGATTACTCCCAAAATTATCATAAACCGGATTTTCGAATTCATAAACAAGCACGTCAGGTTGAACAACACCCGCTTTATTTTTGACAATAATTGTGATCGTTGTTTGATTTTCCACTTCACATCCGGTCAAAAAAGCGATGAAAAGAATGATTGACAATATTGATGATTTTAATTTCATTTTCTTTAAAATACTGAGTTTAAATTCAGATACAAAGGTTGTAATTTTTATTCAAAACACCAATTCTAATAAATAATCTTAACTGAAATTTCAAATTCAACAAGTTTCAAATTATACTTTCATTATTTAATACTATAACTTTAATTGGGTAATACCATAAATTAAATGTCTGTATTCCAGTCTCTAAATCGAATATTAACCCGATAAGTAGTGATTATAATTTTAAAATATACCCATAAAAGGGGATTTCAGACAATACTATATCAACGTAATTTTGCAATCGGAAATCAATTTAATTATAAAAAAATGAAACATTCAATTTTACTCGCTTTTTTAGTCCTTTCTATTTTTGGTATTAACGCACAACAAACGGATAGTCTAAGCAACAAATATAAAAATTCAGCGGATTTATTATTATCCGCTGATGGTAAACTTATGATAGGCGGATATGGTGAAGTACATTATCACCAGCCATTGAGTGCTACAAATCGAAATAACGGATCGTTGGATGTACATCGTATGGTTTTGTTTTTGGGTTATAATTTCAATTCGAAAACCCAATTTATTTCCGAATTCGAATTTGAACATGTAAGCGAAGTGTATGTAGAACAGGCTTTTTTGCAACACAAAATAAATAATTTTTTAAATTTCAGAGCCGGACTTTTACTAATCCCCATGGGAATTATAAATGAATATCACGAACCTACAACTTTCAATGGTGTCGAACGTCCCCTGATTGATTCGAAAATTACCCCAACTACCTGGCGCGAGATTGGTTTTGGATTTAGCGGTAATATTCTTCCTGCATCTTTAAAATATCAATTATATGTTGTCAACGGGTTCAATGGCTACAAAGCCGGTGTTGCCTCATTAAACGGCAACAGCGGTTTGCGCAGTGGTCGCCAGAAAGGAGCCGAATCATACATCAGTTCCCCAAATTTAACAGGAAAAGTGGAATATTACGGCATTCGTAATTTAAATATTGGATTATCAGCTTACCTGGGAAATACGCAAAGTTCACTTTATCACGGAATTGACAAAACAAATGCAGTTGCGGTTGCAAAAGCTGATTCGTCTGTTACAAACAGTTCAATGATCGGACTCGATGCCCGTTATAACTTAGGAGGACTGCATTTGCGTGGACAATTTTATTACACAAACATTGGAAACACAGAGCAATATAATATTTTTACTGCAAAAAACGGGGTAAATAACAATTTGGGAAGTTCAATGATTGGATATTATGCCGAAGCAGGATACAATGTATTTAGATTTTTACAAAACACAAACACAGAGTTAATTCCTTATGTGCGTTACGAAAACTACAACACACATCACGCAGTAAGTGGCGGTTTGGTAAAAAATAAAGCCTATAATAACAATGTAATTACCACCGGTTTGACCTATAAATTAGTTAAAGGAGTAGCATTAAAAGCCGATATGCAATTTTCAAAATCGGAAGCTGCAACAGAATATTCGAAGGTGTTTAGCGCAGGTGTTGGTGTAATGTTTTGATTATTTAGCCATGAATAATATAGTTAGTATAATAAGTTTTTTATTAGTAATCAACACTTGCCTGATGTCTCAGGTAAGTGTTGACTATTACCCCAAAGTATTGCAAACTGAATTGAAAAAAATGAATCCGGGTGAGAATAAACTTATTGAATTATCAATTAAACCTGAACTAGCACATAATATAAGGGAAGGGAAATTTTATTCGATTAATTCAACTACTGTTTTATCGAAAATGAAATATTTATACATTGGTAGGGTAGCTACCTGTAGATCAGGAGGATGTTCAATAAACAGGACATCCGAAAGCGGAAGTAGTTCAGAATATTTTGATTATTTAATTTTTTTCGATGCTTTGGGCAAAATTTTGCAAGTGAAAGTAAGTAACTTCCAAACTTCGCGGGGACATGAAATTACAACAAGCGGCTGGTTAAGCCAGTTCAAAAACTACAATGGTAAATCAGAACTTCGCGCCGGTAAAAACGTAGATGCTATCGCAGGAGCTACGATCACAGTTGACGCAATAACGTATGATATTGCAGATAAAACGAGGTTGTTATCAATGATATTAAAAACAAATCGACTTCAAAACTAACAAATTTAATCCTTAAACTCTCCGTATTCTTTATTTAACTATTTCAATTTAGAATTCTTTTAACAAGAATAATATAAATGAGAGACTTTATCTTTTGCATTTCATAAGATCGCCCTTTCAATTTCAATCACGATTTTAACTTGTAAGTTATTATGGGTTAGTTTCCAATAAATTGAATACTTAAATAGCCATTTTATTGATTTCACATATATCATTGTCAAATAATGATTTAAGTACATATCCTTAATGATACTTCTTCCCAATTTAAAAAATACTCAATAGCATTTATTGCATTATTAATAATCTTGTAGAAAATAACACTTTTACTAAACAGTATAGGTTTATTTTTTACCTCCCATTTAGTGTTTAAAAACAGTAACATAACTATTGGAAAGACTAAATAAACTACAGGGAGTAATTTATTTTCATATAAAAACATGTAGAATAGGAATTGACAGAAACGGAATTCTATCATAACCAAGAACCGGGACGACAGAATTCCAATTCTGTCGAAAAGAAGATTAAGAAGATGTAGAAGAAGACAGAGTCGGAACTTAGTCATCCCGGACAAAATCGAAATTCTTTGATCAACAAAAAAGCCCCGACTACATTACTGTAATCAGGGCTTAAAAACGGCGGCTATCTACTCTCCCACTTTGCAGCAGTACCATCGACGTAATTGGGCTTAACTTCTCTGTTCGGAATGGGAAGAGGTGGAACCCCAATGCTATAACCACCTAAGTTCAGTTCAGTTTGAAAGTTTGAAAGTTCTAAGTTTGAAAGTTCGGTTATATCCTTACTTTTTACTTTATATACTTTTTCAACTTTAATAACTGTATAGGTTATTTGACATTGAAAAGAAAGAGAAATTTGGTTGTAAAGTTTTGAGCAAGATTTGCCTTTTTCCTTTATTGTTCTTCTTCTGCCGGGCAGAGGAAGTAAAGGGGCTTTCAAAAAAGCTATCGGGCAATTAGTATTACTCGGCTCTATATTTCTATTGTACACCTGTAACCTATCAACGTCGTAGT
>JAKLIM010000300.1 GCA_022709605.1 Bacteroidota bacterium
GAATGGCAGTAACATGATTTTCGACCACGTGTCAGTTTCCTGGGGACGTGACGAGACTTTTTCAATCAGTGGGTCAGAGTGTATAAATATTACCATTCAAAACTCAGTTATTTCGCAGGGATTGTTAAGTCATTCAGCAGGTGGATTAATTCAAACTGATGGTGGTGTAACACTTTACCGTAATTTGTATGTAGATAATGATACCCGAAACAATAAAATTAAAGGCGTAAATCAGTATGTAAATAACCTGGTTTACAATTGGTCGTCAGGCGCTTACATTATGGGTGGTGATTCCGAAGGTGATTCGTATGCCAATTGCGAAAGTAATATGTTTATTAATGGACCTGCTAATTCAGTGGCTGCTTTGGGCGGCGGAAATACGAATTATCATATATACGCCGACGACAATTGGTGGGATAAAAACCGCAATGGAATAGTTGACGGTTATTTAGTTCCCAAAAGTGAGTACAGTGGCGGCCCTGATTTTCAGACTGTTCGTTACAACTATCCGGTTGTCCCTAAATGGTCAGCCCTATCATTGGTCGATTCGCTTTTACCTTATGTAGGTGCTTCTTTGCCCTATCGCGATTTACAAGACTGTTATGTGGTGAATGAAGTTCGTTCATTTGGTAAAAAAGGAAAATTTATTACCAATGAAAATGAATTGTCCATTGGTATTCCAACATCCTGGAATTTGTGGACAGGAAGTAAACGAATTGATAGTGATAATGATGGCATTCCTGATGCATGGGAATCAGCCAACGGACTGAATCCGAATCTAGCATCTGATGCGGTAGCCGTTTCTATCAACGGATATTTGAATATTGAAAATTACATCAACAGCATCACCCCGGCTTATTCGCAGGAATTTCTACGTGCTCCGCTTAGTTTAGTTACTGATTCTACTTCGCAAAATAATATTTACCTTACCTGGTTCGACTTTACCGACAAAGAAACAGGATACTGCGTTGAGCAAAAGATAAACGGAACATTTACCGAAATTGCCCGCACTACTAAGAATGGTAATACATTTACAGTAAGCGGATTAACGCCGGAGCAAACCGTAATTTTACGGGTTCGTGCTTTCAATGATGGTGGCTATTCAACTTATTCCAATGAATTAACAGTTAAAACAAAGCCTGTACCGGTAGCTGTGACCGACCTTGCTACTTTTGTTCCCGATTTAACATGGACGGGAGCTACTGATACAAAATGGGACAAATCCACATTAAACTGGAATAACGGTTCTTCTTCAGTTATTTATACCGATAATTCAAAAATACTTTTACCTGAAACTTCCGCGGCGACAACGATAAATGTTACCGAACCTGTAACAATAGGCACAATGGTGATTAATTCACCTTCAAATTACAGTATTCAGGGAACAGGCTATTTAACCGGAAGTGGCTCGGTGAATAAAACAGGAGAAGGAAAACTAACACTTTCGACCGAAAATACCTACACAGGTGCAACTGTACTTTATGGCGGAATCCTTGAAATCGCAAAATTAGCCAATGGTAGTGCTTCCAGTTCAATTGGTTCGTCACAAAATTATAATTTTAATTTTGTATTGAAAGGCGGAAAAGTAAATTATACGGGAGCATCAGTAACGTCAAACAGAAATATCGCCCTCGAAGGCAATGCCGAATTCGGTATAAGTAATAGTGCAGCAATTGTTACCTTGAGTGGTTTGATGGATGGAACAGGTTCATTAACAAAATCGGGTTTAGGAACTTTGCTTTTCAAAGGAATAAACGCTTATCAGGGCCCAACTACCATTAATGAAGGGACTATTGAATACAATGGAATCGACAATATTAATGCAAGTATGGCTGCTTCGAAAACATACATTCTGAATGGTGGAAAACTGAAAACAAGTGGCGGTTCCACATCAGATTATGAAAATTATTACAGTCCTATAATTGTTGCTGATGGGAAAACTTCTACATTTGAGCCATATCGCAACTGTTATATTTATAGTAAAGTGAGTGGTAATGGAATTTTGAATTTTAATATAACTTATTTGCGCGAATATATTCAGGGCGATTGGTCGCAATTTAGCGGAACTGTTAATGCCAATGGAAATAATGCTACTGATGGCAGTCAGTTTATGCTCAACAATACAGTAGGAATTCCAAATGGTCGGATTGTAACTTCCGGAAATGCTAGAATTGTATGTTGGAAAAATGCCAGTACCATGTCTCTCGGAGGACTATCCGGTCCAAGTGGTACGTACCTTTCGGGAGCAGATAAACAAAATAATTCTTCAACCATGACCTGGATTGTAGGTGGTGCAGGAACAGATGAGACTTTCAACGGCGTTATAAATAATGAATGTTCGAATAACAGTTACAAAGGTACAACAACGATTATAAAAGAAGGAAACGGCTATTGGAAATTGACAGGAGCCAATATATATAAAGGCTCAACAACCATAAAAGATGGAATGCTTATTGTAAACGGTACACAAACCGGTACAGGAAAAGTTACAGTAATGGCAGATGCCACTTTAGCGGGCAAAGGAACTATTCCTGCAGTAACTGAAGTTCAATCCGGAGGAATTCTTCAACCCGGCGATCCGACTTTAGTACCTACTAATAATTTTGGCACAATAACACTTGGTTCACTTACATTACAATCCGGAAGTCAGACCAATATGGAAGTAAACCGCACACTGAAAATATATGATAAAGTGGCTGTAACAGGTGCTGTTACTGTGGGTGGTACATTGAACATAACGCTTACCGGAACGCCTG
Source organism: Bacteroidota bacterium (assembly GCA_022709605.1). Lineage (GTDB taxonomy): Bacteria > Bacteroidota > Bacteroidia > Bacteroidales > Paludibacteraceae > Paludibacter. The sequence goes on from JAKLIM010000300.1 coordinate 2,757, forward strand.
TAGAAGGAGATCAGTATCCGCTTTTTACAGGCACGTCATTTTCGGGTTCGTTTAATAAAATTATTCCCGAAACCCCAGGCGAAGGACTTATCTGGAATTTTTCAGGCGGAATACTTAAAGTGGTAAGCGGAAGTAATGCCATTAATTACATAAATGATTCAAAAGTTACTGTTTTTCCTAATTTTATTGAAAGTGTTACTGATGTAACGCTCGATAAATTTTACAATAATGTAAATATTTCTGTTGTAGATTTAAAAGGAAGTACAGTTTTAAATAAACAGGTTAGTTCTGAAAAAGTTAATCTCAATTTATCCAAATTAAGTAAGGGATTTTATTTTATAAAAATACAGGCAGGAAATGAAATTGACACTGTAAAGAAAATTTCAAAAATCTAAAAAAAAATAATTCGGAGTGCGACTCTTAGTCGCGCCCCGAATTAATAATATATCCTGAAAGCTATCTTAAAATTTTCGAATAACTACTTTCACCATTCACCGTCATTTTTACAATATAAACTCCAAATCCAATATTTGAGTTTAGTTCCTTCATCGTTTTACCAGCATTGGCAATTGTTGTTTCGTTCGAGATTAAAGCACCCTGAACATTATAGATTGTAAATTCTACTTTTGAAGATTGAATCAAATAGAATTCAGCCACAATTTTACCATTGCGTACAAATATTTTGGCTACCTGTGAATTTAAATTTGACAAAGCATTCGCCGGCATTTCATACAATTCCCAGTTATCAATAAATGCTCGTTTTCCGGTTAATTCCCAATTATTTATAAACAGTGGTTGATTGTTCAACCGCAAACTGTCGCCTGTAGTAAATTCAACCGATACAGGCAACCATGCTCCCTGGGTGTCAATCACGGTATTTATATCGGCACCGGCGCCAATCACATCATACCCTCCAACCCCAAATTGATACGAACCACCTATCGTCATAACCCTTACTCTGGCAATATATGATGTGTTTTTCTTGATAATATTTACAAGGCTCACATCCATCGAACCACTTCCAATAACAACTCCACTGTGACTTCCACAATAAACAGAATCCGGATTATTGGCTATTGAAATAAAACCTTTACCTCCCCAACCGGAAAATAAGGCAGGATTATTTAAATAAGGATCAGGAATCAGGTTTGGTTTATCGGTATATAATGGCATAAAGCAACTTGAATTTGAAGTTCCCACTGTTTTTACCGGAATTTTTACTGTTTTTGTTCCACTTGTTAAAATAATAAAATCATTTACCGGAGTTGTTCCATTCCAATTGACACCAACTATTGCACCGGCGGCTTCGGCAGGCAAAGTTGTTGGTTCTACAGTTATTCCGGCAGGACCAGTAACTGAAATTGAACCGGATAAATTTGCCGCAGTAACATTAAAAATACTTGTTTTATATTCAGGATCGTAAGCCACAGACTTAACAGAAGTTGTCAGTACAGGTTCCTGAGCCGGATACAACTCCCAATTATCTGCAAAAGCAACGGTGCCTGTACATTGATAATTATTCAAAAACATCCATTGCGTTGCACCCAACGAAGCGCCTGTTGTGAATATAGTATCGAGTGACATCCATTCTCCCTTTGTATCTATCACAAAATTCAAATCGCCTTGTGCTGCATCCCAACCCAGAATTCCAAGTTGAAATGAGCCGCCTGTTGTTTTAATCTTTGTTTTAACCCTGTAAGCCGTATTTTCAATAAGTTTTCCGGTAAGTTCAACATTAAGCGAGCCACTGGCTGTATTTATTCCATCACCAATTTTTATACTTGAAGCTCCGCAATAAACATTTTCGGGATTATTTACTATATTGACTACGCTTCTTGTGCCCCAACCTCCCGGAAAAAATACTAAATTGTTTAAGCCCATATCTTCAACAATGTTAGGTATATCCTTGTAAATCTTATGATAACAATCAATGTCCAAAGTCGTTTTAACAGGAATAACAGTCGTTAATGTTCCACTTGTAAAGGTGATATTTCCATTTACCGGCGTATTT